>JBIKNV010000102.1:0-8032 GCA_044358475.1 Pirellulales bacterium
TGCTCGTGCCCCACTGGCTAAACCTGATCCCACTCTCTGCGCTCGCGGCGATCCTCATCGTGACCGGCTGGAAGCTGGCGTCGCCAGAAGTGTTTCAGAGCGTGTGGGCCCGGGGGCTGGACCAGTTCCTACCATTCCTGGCCACGGTGGTGGCGATCTTGTTCACGGATCTGCTCATGGGGATCGTTGTCGGGCTGGCGACGAGTGCGGGAGTCTTTCTTTACGGAAACTCACGCCCCCCCGGGAGATAACTTCCTTCGCCTGCTCACAGACATGAGGGAGCCACACTGGGTGTGCTACGATTTGCCAACGCGCGAGTCCCACTTGGGACTTACCCATAAAGTCAACCGTAGATTCTTCGAGGAGCTTTCATGCACATCGCCATCATCGTCGGCAGTCACCGGAAAGACAGCCAGTCCAGCCGGGTCGGAGCCTACATCGCGAAAGATCTGGTCCGCATCGATCCTGCCGTGACCGTCGACACGATTGACCTGGCTGGGAATCCTCTGCCGATGTGGGATGAAAGCGTCTGGCAGGGAGACAGCGCGCTGGCGTCGGTCTGGAAGCCCTACCGGGACAGGATGCGGAAGGCCGACGGGTTTGTGATCATCTCGCCGGAATGGGCCGGGATGGTGCCCCCCGGTCTCAAGAATCTGCTCCTGTTCGCGGGCCCCAAGGAAGTGGGCCACAAGCCCGCCCTCATCGTGGCCGTTTCGGCGTCGCGGGGCGGGAGCTATCCCGTCAACGAACTCCGGACCAGTGGCTACAAGAATAGCCGGCTCGTCTACATTCCGGAGCACGTTCTCGTGCAGGACGTGGCCGATGTGCTGGCGGGGGACGCGCCGACGAGCGACCGCGATGCATGGCTCCGCCGACGCCTCGAGTTTGCCGACCGGATCCTGCTGGAATACGCCAAGGCCCTCGCCCCCATTCGCTCCAGCGGACTGACCGAGCATGCGGATTTCCCGTATGGAATGTGAATGCACCGGGTTGTTGGCACCGTGAGCCGCCGGCTGCGGGATGGCGGCACGGTGATCGGAGTTGACTTCACGTCGGCGCCGTCGCGACGCAAGCCCCTCACCGTGGCAGTCGGCCGCTGGCGGTCCACCGCGCCACGGCCGAGCTACGAACTCGATGAGATCAGGCTGCTCACGAGTCTCGATGACTTCGATCGTCTTCTCGCTGAGCCAGGTCGCTGGGTGGGGGGCTTCGACCTACCGTTCGGCCAGCCCCGCAGCCTGATCGAGCATGAGGGCTGGCCGACGGAGTGGCCGGAGTTTGTCCGGTTTTACTGCGACCAGCCGCGGGCGTCGCTCCGCGACGTGTTTCGCACCTGGTGCGCCGCCCGTCCCGCGGGCGACAAGTTCGCCTGGCGAAAGACCGACAGGCCCGCCGGCTCGAGCCCGGCGATGCGCTGGGCCAATCCGCCGGTCGCCTGGATGATGCACGCCGGCATCGGCCGAATGCTCGCCGCCGGTCTCGCATTTCCGGCACACCGCCATGATCCATGCGGCGGCGGCAAGGTCGCGCTCGAGGCCTATCCGGGATTCACGGCGCGCACGGTCTGCCGACAGTCATACAAAAGCGACGCCGCTGCCAAACACACACCCGACCGGCGCGTTAACCGGCAGACAATTCTGGGAGCGCTGGTGAATGGCAGTGCTGGCCTCGACATCGCGCTCGTCATCTCGCCGACGTGGCGCAGGCGGCTCGTGGCCGACGGCAGCGGCGATCTACTCGACGCCGTGATCTGCGGCCTGCAGGCCGCACACGCCGCCGCCCTGCCCCGCTACGGACTTCCCCGCCGGTGCGACCCGCTCGAAGGCTGGATTGCCAGCGTGCCCGGGGCGACGCCGCGGCTTTCCAAACCGCCTTCCGCAGGCTGAAAACCTCCCGAACGCGGCATCTCATGTCGAAACCCACTGCCAGATGTCATCGCGAATGCGGTGCTGTGGGCCGCGGACCCGAGAGCCGATCGAGTACGGTGCGGGTGATGGTCTCGACGAACCAGTTGCGGTTCTGCAGGCCGACGACCCAGTCGGTGGCGCCAACCACAAACATGGTGCCGTCGCCGGGGCCGACGCCGCGGTCATAACTGGCGATCATGCCGGCACCAAATTTTGGATGGCGCACCCCTTCGTGCTCCTCGAGATGAGGCAGAGCGGTGCCGTCACCCTTGATCACAGGCGTCGACACCGCATTCATCTGGTTGGCCATGGTGGCATCGAAGTGGTCTTCTTCGTGCATCAGCGCTGGGGCCATCGCCACAATCGCCAGAGTGGCCGGGGCGCCATCCGTACCGGTGGGATAGGGAAGGCCATCGCGCATGGTGAAGTCACAGCCATCGACCTCGTAGGCGGCGACGCAGTCGGGCCGGCCACCGATCACATCGCCGTAGTAGAGGTCGCTGCCCTTCAGGCTCCAGTGCCAGGGGCGATAGACCGTGAAGCCGCCGCTGGCCCGCGGGGCCGCACCGCCGTACATGGCATGGATGGCTGCGGTGCCTGTGAGCCCGAAGGTTTGGGTCAGGGGCCAGCCCACCTGGGGCATGTCCCAGGCGTTGCTGAGGAACCGTTCCTGATCGGTGCCCAGCACTGGGTCGGTGGACTCGTCCTTGTGGTTGACGAAGGTGGTGCTGCCGTCCTCGTACCGCACCTGCCAGATGTTGTTGCCGGCGAAACGGGCGTGGTTGCCGCCGGCCTGGAGTTGGTTCTCGATGGCCTCGCGCATGGGCCAGCTGCTGTACTCGTCGTGGCCGACAACCACCGACAGGCGGTAGGGCTCGAGCACCTTTGGATCGGCGTGCAGATCGTGCTGGGTGAAATAGTCGAGTGCGATGCCATTGGCTTCGGCCCAAGCGATGAACAACTTGCCGTACAGCGCCCAGCTGGCATCGCCGTAGTCGCGGGCAAAGCCGAAGTGATGGGCATAGGGATGTGACGGCAACACCGGATGGGCAAACGGCCTGAGTTCCTCCCGCGACACGGCCCGTGGGGCGCCGGCGGGCAGTTTCACCAGCCCGCGACTCCACGGCCGCAGCAGCGAGGTGCGCGGGTTGGGTTTCTTGAAACGGGGGGATCCGCCTTCACCGTGGTAGCTGTTGCCGCCGCCCCAGTCGTTGTAGGCGTTCATCGTGCACGTCGAGACGATGAAGGCGACTCGGCTCTGCGGCGTCGCTTTGGGTGGATTGATGACGACGAAGTGCTCGCGCTCAAATACGCCGCCGTCGTCGTCGCGCACCCGCACCACAACCACATAGAAACCGCTGCGCCATGTTTCGGGCACCTGCAGCTGAAACGCGACCGGCCAGTGGCAGCCCACCACATGGGCGTTGGCAGGCGTGGGCACCGCCTTGGCCGCGATGCCGCTGCGCTCAAACACAAGTTCAGGCTCTGGCCCATCGCGCGTGATCTCGAGTTCAAAGGTGGGCCGCGTGCTGTGCACGTGGAAGTCGATCGTCTCGCCGGCCCGGTAGCTGGAGCGAGGCGTGTAGGTCCAGATCTCGGCCACTGCCGGATCGTTCAGCGGTTTCTCATAGGGCCAGCCGTGGCGGCTGTCGCTGTGCGCCGCGGGACCGGCCCCAGGGATCACCCGCGGCTGATTGAGGATCGAAGCGGTGTCGTTGACGGGGGTGCCGCTCATGGAACGGGGCAGGTTGAGGTCTGGATGGATTCCCTACGGAACGAGCTGGAGGATAGCCCGGTCAATGAAATGTTCACAAGCGTTTTCCGGTCGCTGAGCGATTCGTGATCCGAGGGACCGTGCCTCCCGAGGTACCGGATGCGTGGGTCAAACGGCTATGCTGACGACACGCGTAGCACTCACAATATCACTCCGTCCGGGATGTCACGATGCCTCCCTCGATCGATCCCCCTCTCGAATGGTTCCCCTGGCGTGTCGCCGGCGATCCGACGCTGATTCGTCTCACGCCCGACAAGGACGCAATGACGACACGCCGCGACAGCAGCCGCGATCCGGCTCGCGAACCGGGATTGGTCAATCCACAACGGTACGCCGGCGGCTTAATGCCGCTGGGTGGTTTCCCCACGCTTCTCGGCGCGCCGCTGGCGTTCACGCCGGCTGATCTCCGCGCCGCCGCGGTCGACGTCGCGCTCGTCGGACTCACCGTCGACGACAACCCCGTGGTCGGTGCCCGGTTTGCCGCCAACACCATGCGGACACTGCGCGACTGGATGACCTATCCAGCCGGAGGTACCGACAACGTGACGGGCGTCGACTGGTCGACGCTCACGATCTGCGACTACGGCAACATCGCCAGCTACGCCAATCAAGGGGAGCGGTCACTCGAGGAGATCCACGCGGTGCTCTCCGAGATCCTCGACGCCGGCAGCATCCCGGTTGGCGTGGGCGGCTGCCACGTGCAGTCGTATGGGTTTATCACGGCGCTGGCACAGAAGCATGGACCGAAGCAGTTCGCGTTGCTGCACGTCGATGCCCACAACGACACCTACCTCTACGACTACGGTCGGGCTGTCCATAATGGCTCGCTCTTCCGGGTGGCGGTCGAACTCGGCCTCATCGACGGCCGTGATCTCGTGCAAGTGGGCCTCCGTGGGCAGGGGCAAGACGCCGCGGGCATCCGCTGGATGCGGGATCATGGCCTGCGGTCGCACTTCCAGGCGGAGGTGCACGTCCGCGGCTGGGATGCGGTCCTCCGGACCGTGCTGTCCGAACTGCAGGGCCGGCGGGTCTATCTCTCGTTTGACATGGACGGCATCGACCCGTCGTATGCCCGGGGTGTGGGCACCCAGGATCCCGACGGGCTCACCGCGTCCCAGGCGATGCAGCTAGTGCGGGCCGTTGCGATCCAGAACGAGGTCGTCGCTGCCGACTTTATGGAATACAACCCCTTTATGGACGACGCCCACCAGACGACGGGTGTGCTGATGGACCGCCTGATCCGCACACTGCTCGCCGGGATCGCCGCCCGCAAGCAGGGGGTCACTGACCCCTTCTTCGTCGATCCACGGCGGGTCGACCACGGGGTCCCGCCGCCATGAAAAAACGCCGCCGCAAAAAGAAGCCTGCCGCCGTACTCGAGGCCACCTACATCTGCGACTCGTGCGGCGAAGAGATCGTCGTGCCCGTGGACATTTCGGCCGGCTCCCACCAAGACTACGTCGAAGACTGCCCAGTCTGCTGCCACCCGATGACTCTGCACGTCGAAATCGATTCCGACGGCGGGGCACATATTGAAGGCCAACACGAATAGCCGAATATGGTCGTCACGCAGTTCGGGCGTGCGGCTCAATGAGGGCTTGGGCCAATGGGCATGCATTTGGAATGCCCTCGCCCCGCCGGTATGCCCCGAGCAATTCCTTGGAACGCTGGGCGAGCATCCGGCGAACCTCCCGACGCTGACCCTTCACGCGGGCGATCTTCATCGAGTCGTATGATGTGGTCTGGTGCCGCATCCAGGCGATGACGGCAGCCTCGGCCCGGCGTTCAATGGGAATACGCTTGGTGCGGGCCACGGTGCCGCTGCCGACGGGCGTGGCATGGTTTGTCACGGCCGTCGCAAGAGCGTTGGCGAGGCTGGCGTGCCGCTCATGAAAACCGAGAAACGCCAAGACGGCACCGTGAAAATCCTCGACGTAGTCCTGCTGGGCTTTGTCGCGCCGCTTGGATTCAGCCGCCTGTCTCTTGGCATAGGCCTCCGTTGATCGCTCGGCCGTAAGCTCTTCGCGAATCTGCCTGATGGTGGCCGCAGGTGCCCAGACGCCCCGGGAAAAGATCCTGCGGCCGACTTTTTCCTGAACAACCCAGTGTTCACCGGCAGCCTTCACGCGGCGAGTCAGGGCAGCGTCCCCGGGCGGAAGAAGATCCCAGCCACTCGGGACCGGACGAATCTGACCGGCGAGGGTTTTGACAGTCTTGGGCTGTGGGCCGGGCAGAAACGTTTCAGCGGGCATACGAAGAGGGTATCGGCACGGGAGGCCGCGTTTGCCCAGTCCCCGGAAATCATCGCTTCAAATGCCACCCACGAAGTCTGGCATGGACCTGAGCGACGCGGCCCATGAAATGGTCCATGCTGTAGGTCTCGGCCGCCAGAAGGATGTGCTGCTTGGCTTTGTGGTGGTCTCCGCGGGCCTCAGCGTAGAGCCCCACATACAAGTGGGCGTAGCAGAGTTGGTTGCGGAGCGTTCTCCCCTCGCCCTGTGAAGCAGCTGTCAGAATGGCTTCCTCGGTGCCCTCGCCCTGGTAGAGAGCCAGGATTTCACGCATCGGCACTCGAGAGTCTTGCCCGACCGCGAGCATGCACCGGCGGGCTTCTGCAGGCGTCGAGGCTCGGGCAACGCAGAGGTAGTGCCAGGCCGGGTTCTCGACGTCGTTCGGGTTCACCTTCTTGTGGAGCTCAAACTGCTTACGGCCGTCCTCAAATCTCTCGGCGTAGTAGAGAGCCAGGCCACGTTGCCAGAGTTCAGGAGTGAGTTCTGGCTGGAGAGTGACAAGCTCGTCGAAGACCTTGGCTGAGTCCCGGGGCTTCCCGTCGAAAAACAGCGTGATGGCCCGGTCAAAAAGTTCTCGGGAGCTCGTGGCCCCGGGCGGCTCATCGGCATGGGTGGGTAGGGCCGGCGCAAGGAAGAGGCCAGCGGCCAGCATTGCGTATCGAACCACAACGAGAGTGTGGGGCATGGGAAGGTTTGAAAACGCGCCTTTTCGAGGCATTCGGTGCGGGGAACGGTTTGCTATACTTTCGCCGGTGACGAGTGATTGTGTTCGGCCGATGAAGGCCCGGTGTAGGCCAGTTCGGATTTCCGGAGACAAATACCTCGTTTTTACGATGTTTGGAGGGTAAGCGAATGGCTAGCGGCCACACTGGAAATGTGGTGCCGGGAAACCGGTTGCGGGTTCGACTCCCGTGCCCTCCGCTCTGATGAAACGACCTGCTTCCGGCCCGCTCGGCCATGCCGCCATTGGTACTTCCATGAGTTACGACGACATGTCCGATGAATGGAAGGAATGGGTGGGGCTGACTCCGCTGGAGCGGTTCGCCAGGAGCGAGCAAATCCTGGTGGAATATATCGCCCAGGGAGGCAGTCTTGACCCCGACCCCGATCCGACAAGTCCTTTCGACGCTCCAGAGACATGGCGTCCGGACCTTGCTCATGGGCGGGCAAGCCTGCGTCTTCTACGGCGCGGCGCAGGTTAGCAAGGACATCGACATCCTGATTCTGTCCGAACCGGACAATCTTGTTCGCCTCGAAGCTGCGATTCAACAGCTTCAGGGGCGGCGAATTGCGGTTCCGCCATTCAGTGCTGCGGTGCTCGATCGTGGGCATGCGGTCCACTTCCGATGCGATGCCAGTGGCGTGCAGGGGCTCAGGGTGGATGTCATGACCCGGCTGCGGGCCTCGCCTGACTTTGCCGCGATGTGGCAACGTCGCACGACGTTTGTCGATGAGACCCATCTGGAATATCACCTCCTCTGCGTCCCGGACCTGGTCCATGCAAAAAAAACTCAACGGAGCAAGGATTGGCCAGTCATCGAGCTTCTGGTCACGATTCATTATCGTGAGAATATGAGTAATCCTTCCCAACGACATATCGACTTTTGGTTTCGCGAAGCTCGGTCGGCTGAACTTCTCGTGGACCTATGTCGCCGTTTTCCAGAGCAGATCACGGAGCAGTCGCAGGTTCGTCCGCTCATCTCTCTTGCGGCCGACGGGGTCAACGATGAACTCCGGGCAGCCCTTGATGCCGAGGTGCGGGCAGAGCAGGCAAAGGATCGCGCGTATTGGGAGCCGCTGCGCAGGGAGCTTGAGCAGTTTTGGCGGGATCATCGTGATGGTGGAGCACGTTGATGGCGGTTCTCCTCGACATCAAAAACGCGTCGAAGCGGTATGGCGATCAGGTGCTCCTCGATGACGCCTCCGCCACGATCACCGACGATGGCAAGACCGGGTTCATCGGCCGCAATGGCGCCGGCAAAAGCACGCTCCTGCGGGTCATTCTCGGCGAGGAAGAACTCGACGCCGGCGAGGTGATCCGCCACCCCCGGCTCCGGCTC
>JBIKNV010000167.1:0-6094 GCA_044358475.1 Pirellulales bacterium
ATCCAGGGAGAGACTGGCACCGGGAAGGAATTGGTGGCCCAGGCGATCCACCAGAACAGTCCGCGAAAGGCCAAGCCGTTCGTGGCCCTCAACTGCGCTGCCCTCAGCGAAAACATCCTCGAGAGCGAACTCTTCGGCCACGTTAAGGGAGCCTTTACCGACGCCTCGAGCGACCGCGTCGGGAAGTTCGAGTATGCCAATGGCGGCACTCTGTTTCTCGACGAGGTGGGGGACATGCCGATGCCCACCCAGATCAAGCTCCTCCGGGTTCTGGAGTCGGGGGACATCACCCGAGTCGGCTCCAACACGCCCGTGAAGGTCAACGTCCGCATCCTCTCGGCCACCAATCGCAACCTCGAGGAGGCGATCGCGGCGGGCCAGTTTCGCAGCGATCTCTATCACCGGCTCAAGGTGGTTACGATTGCCATCCCGACCCTGCAGGAGAGGGCCGCCGACATCCCGCTCCTGATCGAGCACTTCGTCAGACAGTTTGCCTCCCGGCACGGCAAGACGATCAGGGGGATGTCGGTGGCGGCCCGGGCGAAACTGGCCGCCTATGCCTGGCCGGGCAATGTCCGTCAGTTACGAAACGTGATCGAGAGCATGGTGGTCGTCGACTGCGACAGTACGCTCGACGTCGACGACCTGCCGTTGGAATTGGAACCGGACGTCGCCGTCCCGTTGGCAGGAACGGCCGCCATCGATGCACCAGGCGGCATCGCTGTGCTCGTGGGCCGCCCGCTTGATGAGATTGAGCGGGTCTTTATCAGCGAAACGCTCAAGCTCACTGGCGGCAACCGGGAGCAGGCGGCCGAAATGCTCGGCATCGGGGAGCGCACCCTGTATCGCAAGATCAAGGAATATCAGATCACCTGACCGCGGCCGGTTTCTCGGCGGGGTGTCACCATGGGACGGATTCACACGCTACCGATGTCGGTCGTCAACCGGATCGCCGCCGGCGAGGTGGTCGAGCGACCGGCAAGCATCGTGAAGGAACTGCTGGAGAATGCCCTCGATGCTGGGCCGACACGAATCGACGTGACGCTCGAGCAAGGCGGCGTGGCGTTGGTGCGGGTGGTCGATGATGGCTGCGGCATGGAGCCGGACGATCTGCCGTTGGCGGTGGCGCCGCATGCCACGAGCAAACTGCGGGTGGCCGAGGATCTCGAACGGATCGGCACGCTCGGCTTTCGTGGCGAGGCGCTGGCCAGCATCGGCGAGGTATCGCGGCTGGTGATCCGGTCGCGGCCGGCCGGAGGCGCCGGCGCGACGCTCGAGGTGGATGGCGGCCGGATGGGGGAGGTGGTGCCCGAGGGCTGCGCTGTCGGTACGACTGTCGACGTGCGGCAGGTCTTCGGCAACGTGCCTGCCCGGAGGGCATTTCTCCGCGCTCCGCAAACGGAATGGTCGCACGCCGCCGAGGCGTTCGTCCGCACGGCCCTGGCCCACCCCGGGGTGGCGTTCACGCTCACCCACAACGGCCGGCTCGTGCACGACCTGCCGGCGGTGACGGCGTGGCGCGAGCGGATTGGGGGGCTCTTTGGTGCGAAGATGGCCGAGCGGCTCATCGAGGTGGAAGCCAGCGACGGAGAGGTACGGCTCGCCGGGCTGGTCGGGCGCCCTGCGGATGATCAGGCCAGTGGCCGCCTCCAGCATCTCTTCGTGGCAGGCCGGCCGTTTCGCGATCGCTCGATCCTGCACGCCGTGCAAGAGGCCTATCGGGGTCTGCTCCTCACCGGCCGGCAGCCGATCGTATTTCTGCAGTTCGAATTGCCTCCGGATACGGTCGACGTCAACGTCCACCCCGCCAAGATGGAGGTGCGGTTTCGGGATCCGCAGCGGCTCTACCGACTGGTGCTCTCAGCGTTGCGGTCGAAATTCCTCGAAAGCGACATGGGCACATCGCTGCGGCCACCGGCTCCCTGGGATGCCCCGCGTGCCGAGCCGGCGACCTCCCCTCCACTGTTCGTGAACGATGCCTTTCCACTCCCGGCGGCGGCGGTTCCGGCGGACCGACCGGCCATGGCGGCTCGGACGACCACCGCCCCAGTGCACGGCATCTCATCGCCAGCCGAGACGACGTCGCTGTCCATGGCGTCCGACGCGCTCCTTCGCGATGACGAGCGGGCCGTGCAAATGCTCAACCGTTACCTGGTGGTGGAGCAGGCCGACGGCATCGAGGTGATCGACCAGCACGCGCTGCATGAGCGCGTGCTCTTCGAGCAACTCAAGGCATCGGTCAACGAGGGGCGGCTGGAGGTGCAGCCCTTGCTCATTCCGGAACAGGTCGATCTGGCTCCGGCGGAACTGGAGTTGGTGACCGAATATGCCGCGGCCCTGCAGAAGGCCGGCATGCGGATCGAGCCGTTTGGTGGCTCGACGGTGATCGTATCGTCGAAGCCGGTGCTGGCCGGCAAGGCGTCGGCGGCGGGAATCGTCCGTGAAGTCGTCGATCGGCTGGCGGCGGTCGCCCCTGCTGCAGAGCCTGCGATGCTGGTGGAGGAGGTGCTGCACGGTTTGGCCTGTCGGGCCGCCATCAAGGCCGGTGACCCGTTGTCGCAGGAGGAGGTCGAAGCCCTTCTTCGCGACCGGCGGCGTGTGCAGGATTCACATCATTGCCCCCACGGTCGGCCCACGTCGCTGGTCTTGTCGCGACAGGAACTCGACCGCCAATTTCGTCGGATCTGAATCCTCTGCACATGCCGAAAGAGAAAGCGAGCCAGAGCCCCCCATGATCTGCGTTGGAATCGGTCGCGGTCGCCACCGGCACGTCATTGCCGAACACAAGTTTCTTGCCGAGCAGGGGGTCGGCTTGGTTGAACTGCGGCTCGATTACATTCAGGGCCCCGTGCAGGTGAAGCGGCTGCTGAAGGACCGGCCCTGCCCGGTGATCGTCACCTGCCGGCGGGCCGCCGACGGGGGGCGCTGGGAGCAGTCGGAGGAAACGCGGCTGCTCTTGCTCCGCACGGCAATCGTCGAGGGGGCAGACTACGTCGATCTCGAGGACGACATCGCGATGCAGGTGCCCCGGTACGGATTGACGAAGCGGATCATCAGCCACCACGATTTTCACAAGACGCCGACCGATCTGGTCGGGATGCACGCGCGGCTCTCGGCGCTCGACGCTGACATCGTGAAGATGGCCACGATGGCCAACCAGCCGGGCGACACGCTGCGGATGCTCGAGATGATGCGGGGGGCCACGATCCCCACGATCGGCCTGTGCATGGGCGACATCGGAACACCATCGCGGGTGCTGGCGGGTCGCTTCGGGGCGCCCTTCACCTATACCACGTTCAATGACGAACGGGTGCTCGCGCCCGGCCAGATCGGCTGGCGACAGATGCGGGATGTGTACCGCTATGACTCGATCACGGCGACCACGAAGATCTACGGCGTGGTGGCCGACCCAGTCGGGCACAGTCTCAGCCCGCTTGTTCACAATGCGGCCCTGTCTGCCGCGGGGGTAGACGCGGTCTATCTGCCGTTTCGGGTGCCTGAAGAGCAGATCGATGCGTTTCTCGAGTCAGCCGGAAGGTGGCCGCTGGCCGGTCTCAGTGTGACCATCCCCCACAAGCAGCGTGTGCTCGCGCATGCGATTCATCAGGACGATCTCGTCCGTTCGATCGGGGCCGCCAACACCCTCGCCTTCCGCCCCGACGGCATTGCAGCCTTCAACACGGATGCGACCGCCGCCGTGGAGAGCCTGCGATCCGCGATCGTTGACGACGAGGAAACGAAAGAGCCGGTGGCCAAGTCAGGACTTGGCATTCGTACCGCACTGGTGCTCGGGGCGGGCGGCGCCGCGCGGGCGGTTGCCTTCGGGCTGCGGGAGCGGAGCATCGAGGTGACGGTGACCGCCCGCACGCTCGAGCGGGCCCAGCAGATCGCCAAGGAGGTCGGCTGCAAGGTCGTCGAATGGGATTCACGTCACCGCATCCCCCACGACTGCATCGTCAATGCCACGCCCGTCGGCATGCACCCCCACGTCAATGAAACCCCGTTTCCAAAGTCGCATCTGCAGTCGTACATGATCGTGTTCGACACGGTCTACAATCCCGAGAACACGCTGCTGATCAAGGAGGCTCACTCGGTAGGGTGTCGAACCGTGACCGGGGTCGACATGTTCGTCAGGCAGGCGGCCCATCAATTCAGGATCTGGAACGGCAGCGATGCCCCGGAGAGCGTAATGCGGGATGCCCTCAAACGAGCCACCGCGTCGGCCAAAATTCCCGACTGATTGCCCGACGGAACGAACCATGCCCCTCATCACTCTCATCGGCTATCGAGGATGTGGCAAGTCGACCGTGGCGGCATTGCTCGCCGAACGGCTGGGCTGCGGCTGGAAGGACGCCGACGTCGCGCTGGAGGCAGCGGTCGGCTGTTCGATCGCCGAGTTGATCGGCATGCGGGGAGAAGCGGCCTTCCGGGACACGGAAGCTGCGATCCTGGCGTCGACGTTGGTCACGTTCGATGGCGTGGTGGCCACCGGCGGAGGCGTGGTGCTGCGGCCCGAAAACCGGCGTTTGCTGCGGGAGGCATTCCGGCCGGTGGTGTGGCTGTCGGCCCCGGCGGCCGTCGTTCGGCAACGCCTCGCGGCTGACCCGACGACAACTGCCCGGCGGCCAGCGTTGTCGGGAGGCGATCCGCTCGACGAGGTGGCTGCCGCGGTCGTTGAGCGAGAGCCTTTGTACCGCGAGTGTGCCGACCACATCGTCGATACCGCCACGGCCGCTCCTGCGACGGTGGCCGCAGCGGTTGTCGCCTGGCTCCGAGAGGAATGGCGGCCATGAATGATCCGTTCTCGTCACTGACCGGGTCGGTTGGAGGACTCGTTGCCGCCGTGCTCGGAGTCGTGCTCGGAAGGCTGTTGACGATGACGGTAACCCGCTGGCTGGGCGAAAGGTCGCGGCTTGAACGCGTCGTCGAACTGGTGGCGGTCGCGGCGGCCGTGGGGCTGTGGTGGTGGGAAGTGCCAGCCGGTCGTCTTACGCCCCTCGCGGCGGACGGCAGCCTGTTCGAGGTACAGCCGACCATCCTGCTTGCCCGCTGGGCCTGCCACCTCGTGTTCTTCACGCTGTTGGCCGCTGCCACGTGGATCGACCTGCGATATCGAGTCATCCCTGACTGGATCACCGTGACCGGCGTCGTGCTCGGGTTGGTGGTGGCCTGCCTGTTGCCTGAGCCGTTTTTACCGGTGGGCTGGGAGGTGGAGCGTTCGTTTGCCCCGCCGGCAATCCTGCCGGACGTGCTCGCTGCCTTCGGTGGGCTACGGTCAACACCGGTCCCCGCCTGGATGGGCGGGATGCCGCACATTGGCGGCCTCGCGGTGGCTGGGCTGATTTTCTTCACCTGGTGGTTCTTCTGCACGGCGCCGTTCATCGAGGCCGAGAGCAGCGGGCGGTCGTCGCCGCTGCCACGCGTGGCGCTCGAGCCGAGAAACATGGTTCTCGCCGCCGGTCTCGGCGGGATCGGGGTTGTGTGGTTCATGGGGGGCCATCGTTTCGACGCCCTGCAAGCGGGGCTCATCGGTCTCGCCGTGGCTGCCGGTCTGGTGTGGGGCGTTCGCGAAGGGGCCAGCCGCGCTATGGGCCGCGAGGCCATGGGCTTCGGCGACGTCACCTTGATGGCGATGATCGGCGTCTGGCTTGGCTGGCAACCGTCGGTGATCGTCTTCTTTCTGGCCACCTTTCTTGGCCTGGCGCATGGTCTGTTGGGACTGCTGCTCCATCGCGACAACGAACTTCCCTATGGCCCGAGTCTCTGCCTGGCGACCGTGCTGGTCGTGGTGGGCTGGCGGCCGCTTTGGACACACGCGGGCGGATTTTTCGCCGATCCGGTGCTGCTGGCGATCATGCTCGTCGCGGTGGTGGTGCTGACGGCCGTCGCCTTGTGGGTGTGGCAGTGGGTTCGCGGCGGCTGATGCTGCCCGCTCTCGTGACGCGTCATAAGCCAACTTGCCTCGACTTCACCCGCCCCGGCTGAATGGTTGGGTTTCGCCAGACTCGAATGCATGCCGTTGGTGTGCTTGGAGGATTGGGGTGGCGTGGGGGGGTTGGGTATCGGCGGCGTCGGCTTGTTTGCGGTGGGGGTG
>JBIKNV010000221.1:0-5194 GCA_044358475.1 Pirellulales bacterium
CCGGCATCAACAGGGCGCGGGGCCGCGACGTGATCTGCATCGTTCCGGTGAACGACGCCGTGCTCCGGCTACGGGAGCGTGCGGCCGCGGGGGACGTGCCCGGCATCGCCCGACAGTCGGAGTTGTTCACCGATCCGATCGGGCATGGCAAGGCCCCGGTCATGGCACTGGCCACGTATTGCAATTTCGCCTGTCTCTATGGCCGCTCACCCGTCGGGCTCGACGACGGCGACCGGCAGCTCGACGAAATTCATCCCAAGCTCCGCGCCGTCCTGCAAGAGATCGCGTGGGACGTGGTGACGGCCAATCCGATGTCGGGGGTGACGAAACAGGGATTCGCGGATCCGCCGGTGCGGACGCCGGTCCTCAAATGAAAATGCCCGGATGACGATGGCCCGCGACATCCGGGAGGCCAAGCTGCCGGCCGCGCGAACTTCGACGGCTTCCGGTTGCCCAGAGCACCGTGCGGACGGACGCGACTGTAGTCCTCCCTCCACGCTTCTGTCACTGCGCGAGCTGCGTCGAGCGACAAGAACCAATACTGGTTCAAGCACTCGTCACGAAGCAGGCCGTTGAACGACTCGATCACTGCGTTATCCGTGGGCTTTGCTGGCGTGAAGTCCATGCTCCAGCTCTCATTGGTCTGCCCGATCGGCGGACCAGAGTTTTTTTGAGAGCACGTCCTGCAGCATCTTCTTGTCGAGGCTCAGGTCGGCCGCCGAAGTGCCCGACTCAGCCTGCTTCAAAGCGAACGCGATCTGCTCTTCCGAAAAATGCTTCTTCCCCATCCGAAAAACCCACCCGTTCTGGTGATGTCAAAGGGATAAAATCCTAACATCCCGGATGGATCAAGAAACGGGGAGGACGTCACAGGGCTACCCGAGCGATAGAGACTGGTTCCATTCATGGGGGCAGGTCAATCTCCACCAAGGTCGAACTGCGTAAAATCGACGTCGCCGCCCTGCAGCGGGAAATCCTTAATCGCGGAGGCGTCATCCTGTACGAGAATACGGTCAAGCGCCCGAAAGGACTTTGAACATCATGCTTCTTCGCTTCATCTGCATTGCGAACCTCGCTGCACTGCTTTCCGAATGCGTCAGCCCGGCCGGTGACGTCGCCTCGCTTCGTCATGCCTTCGAGGCCGCGAAACCGGGGGATACGCTCGTCATTCCGCCCGGCGACTACGCCTTGGACGGCAAGGTACCGATTCCGATCAAGTCTGACCTGACGGTCATCGCCGAGGAAGCAACCTTCAGATTACCCGAACAGATGGGCGACCAAGCCCGGGCGGTGCTCTTCCAAGGGGAGGACATCCGGAACCTGACCTGGCGCGGCGGCCGCTTTGTCGGCCACGTCTTCGACCAGTCACGCGCCGACAACACCTGGGAACCCAACGTGAACACCCGAGGCATCCTCATCACGACCTCCGCGGGCGGCCGCACCGAGAACCTGCGGTTCGAGAAGATCCAGTCCGACGGCCTCGCCGGCGCCGCCATCACGGTCCTCGGCGCCGAGAAGAAAGGCACGAAAAAGGAAATCCTGACCTACGCGAAAGACATCCGAGTCACGGACTGCCGTCTGGAGCGCACCGGCAAATACATGTGGGATTACGGCTATCTCTGGCAGATCACGGTCTGGCCGGAGGAATTCGGCCCGACCGAGCGTGCCCATGCCAAGAAATACTTCCGTCACGACTTGGTGCGAGATGACGTAAGGATGGCCGCCGGTGATGACCGCGTCTTCTTCGACAACACCAAGCCGCTGCCGCTCTCACAAATCCGCGAGGGCCTCGAAGCCGACCGGGGACACGACTCCCTTTGCTTTTTCGGGGACGCCCTCCCCTCGAACCTTGTCCGCGGCCGCCAGTATTTCGTCGTCGAGAGCACCCCGACCTACGTCCGCATCGCCGACAAGCCCCTGGGCACGCCCATCCGCTTCCAGACCTCGGCCGGCCCGAAGACCAAGCTCATCACCCAGCTCTTCTACGCCCACCTCGCCCTCTATTCCCCGAACGGCGCCGGTCCGGGCAAAGGCGCTCTCGATCTCGTCGGCTGCGAAGACGTGGACGTCCGCGGCAACACCCTTAGCGCCTTGGGCGACACGATGCACATCCAGAAGAGCCGGCGCATCGTCTTCGACCGCAACCGGATCACGGGCTCCCGTATGGGCGCGTTCTTCCTCGCCGAGTTCTGCCAGGGCGCGCTGATCACGAATAATGTCGTCGACGGGACGAACGGCTCCCGGGTGGTCAGCATCGAGCAGTCCTGCCAAGACGTGGTCGTCCGCCAGAACACCTTCCGCAACGGCGGACGCGGCTCCTGGATCAACCAGCCCCGCAATCTCCTCATGGAAGACAACGTCTTTGAGCATAATACCACCAAGTGCGAACGTGACCCCAAGCGCGGACGGCGCAGCTTCGTGACGGGCGACTACGAGGAATACGCCGAGATGTATTTCACGACTTACGAAGCAGGCGGCACCTACGGGGACGTGGTCCTTCGGAACAACCGTTTCATCAGCGGACCAAACGCCCGCCACGGCATGACCTTCATGCCGGGCGGAACGAACATCATCATCCAAGGCAACCGCTTCGAAGGCCCCGTCCGCGATATCCCGCCGGCCAAGGGGTGCTCCGGCGTCGACATCTCTGGCAACATCGGGCTGGCTCCCTGACATGAACCCGGAAATCGTCCGTCCTAACATCGTCGATCTCGGCGAGGTGCTGTGGGACGTCTTTCCGGACATGGCCCACTGTGGCATGCCGCGCTGCGATCGCCGTCAACGCGGCGGGAGCAGCCGTCGAAGGCGGTTCCACGGCGCCATGTCTTCGGCGAGTTCGCAGATCGGCAGCAGCGTCCGCTCCAGGTAGTCCACGTCGAGGCGGTCGCCATGCCGACGGACGACGCCCGCCGCATCGAGCATGTCCTTGTCGCGGCCGGCGAGCACCTTGAGCAGGAGCAGGTCTTCCGGGCTTGGAAACGGGAGCCTGACACCGAACAGTTCGTGAAGACTCGCCCTCTCGTATGCGGCATTCTCGACAGGCAGGGACGCCGTGATCAGGTCGATTTGAAACCGCCCCCTGCGAAATCGCATCGTGCCGGTGGTCGCGAGCCGCTCCCGCTCCACGTCTTCACGAACCTCGAAGCCCGCCACGGCAGCCTGGCTGATGAGTGACTCCGCCTCGGCCTGCGAGACAAACACGATCGCGTCTGCGTCGGCCGTGGTCCGTGGCTCACCGACGACCACGACCGCGAGGCCGCCGACGACCAGGAAGCGGGTTCGCGCACCCTCGAGAAACGAGAACGCGAACCGACAGAAGTCGTCGAACTCATTCGGTGCCATCGGAGCACCGACCGCGGGCACGTTGCGGATCGATTCCCAGGGCGATCGCGAGGCTGCGCGGCCGATCGGCGTCGGGGAAGACGGCGACACGCATTAGGTCAGAAGTGAGCAAGGCTTCGCCAATCGCGATCGACTCCTCGGCGCTCATGCTGCGTAACTCGGCCTGGGCGTCTTGCTCGGCCTGTCGGCGATAGGCAGCCTCGTTTCGGATCACTCCCGAATCATACACGGTGGGGTGCGAAACGGGTGCCACGATTCATGGAAGATACTGTGCACGGCCCCCCTTTTCGCTGGAACGACTCTCCGTGATCTGCGGCCCAGACGGCCGCATCACCCGCGTCCGCTACTGACCCCCTCCCCATCTCTCTCGTGAGCACTGGTACAGAAATCGGGAAGGGGATCGTCGCGGCGGACGTGGAATCGCGAAATCTGCTGGGGTCGGCCTTCGTCGGCGACCGGGCTGGAGCAGACGAAGCACTCGCCGCTCTCGCGAAACCGCGGATGGAAGGCGAGGCCGAGCAGCCCCTCCTCATTGCCCGCGGTCCAGGGACGCGGGCGACTGCAACCCAACTGGGCTACGCTACTGGCATGCCTTTCGAGTCTTCATTGCCGCTTGTCGTCGCGTCTGTGCTGTGTGGCCTGATTGCTACATGTATCTGGACACGCAACAAGACGATGCCGCTGCTGGCTATCGCTATCGCGTGCTTTCTGGCAGCGATCGGCCTCTGGATCACGGACAGGCTCGTGGTCACTGATCGCGAGTATCTGCAGGACTTGTTTCCAAGGTTGGCAGAGTCGGCGGAACAGCAGGACATTCCGGCGATCGTGGCGGCTGTCGATCCGGAGTTGCATCCGCTCCGTCAGGAAGCCGAGCAGGTTCTGAAGCGGGTGAAGCCTACAAGGATTCTCATCACGCATCTGGATGTTGCCGTCGAATCGGCCGAGAGCCCGCCGCAAGCCACGGCAGATCTCGTGGTTCGAGTGGCGGGCAATACGATCGAAGCTGGTACGCCCGGAGACATTCTGGCCGAGTTCAGGGTACTGCTTCACAAGAAAGACGGCACGTGGCTCATCAGGGACGTTGAGGCTGATCGGGCTCGTCTTGGGCAGCCGTGGTAGGCGTACCTCTCGATCTTGCAACAGCCATACAGGCGATACGATGGAGGGCATGTTCGAGCACCGTAGCGATCCACTTCTGCCCAGCCATCATTTCTTGCGGCGGGTCATCGTGTTTGTGGGCATGTCGGCCGCTCTGGTCAGTGTTGCCTTGGGTATCGGCGTACTGGGCTACCACCATCTTGGGGGCTTGCCATGGATTGACGCCCTTGTGAACGCGTCCATGATTCTCGGGGGTATGGGGCCGGTTGATCCGATCACAACCCACGTAGGAAAACTGTTCGCGTCGGCCTATGCACTGTTCTCCGGCCTGCTCTTCATCGGGGCTGCATCCCTTGTCCTGACGCCGTTTGTGCACCGAATCATGCACAAGTTGCACATTGAAGAGGACTGACTGCTCTTGCTTCATGCGGCACATCCAACCGAGCCACGCCGAAGAATATCCCTGCGGGGCCGATCCTAGAGCAGGCTTCCGACGCTGGCCCGAATCTGCTTGAAGTCCCGGGCGACCATCTGCTGGAACCGCTCGAAGAACTCCCAAAGGTTCTCGACGGCTGAATCACGAAACACCTTGGGCTGGGTTGTATTCCGGCGAGATGTGCTCGGGCCGGTTATGGGCTCAGTGGTCGTTGCTGGGCTCATATTTTGATGTGGTTGCTGTGGTAGGAGTGGCGAGGCGCGCTCCCGGCTCATCGGTGCAGGGTTTTCTCGATGTCGAACTCAATGACCTCGCTGA
>JBIKNV010000475.1:0-2764 GCA_044358475.1 Pirellulales bacterium
TCCAAGCCGCTGCCAGAGAGCCGTCTGTATCGATCCCACGGCATGCAGCCTCGACCACGGTCACGTCATATCCAAGCGTGCGGGCATCGAGGGCAGTATGCAGTACACAGAAGTCCGTTGCCAGACCCGCCAGCATGATTTCGCCAACACCAGTCTCACGCAGCAGGGCATCGAGGCCAACAGGGGTCTTGCGGTCGTTTTCCAGAAAGGCCGAGTAACTGTCGATGTCGCGGCGGGTTCCCTTGCGAACCACCGTTGAGCCCAAAGGAATCTCAAGTGCCGGGTGAAACTCTGCCCCGGGCGTATCCTCGACGCAGTGATCGGGCCACAGCACCTGCTCGCCAGAGGGAAGCCTCGTGCGACTGAAAGGCGCATACCCCGGGTGACTGGACGCGAACGAAATATGGCCGCAGGGGTGCCAATCCTGCGTCAGAAACACATAGCGAAATCCACGCATCAAATCATTGATCACAGGAAGCACCGCGTCGGCATCCGGCACGGCAAGCCGGCCACCGGAGCAGAAGTCATTCTGCACGTCGACAATGATGAGTGCGGCGGTCATGTTTCTTGGTTTCAAGGGGCGAACAGGTCTAACTTTCAGCGATTGAGACGATATCACTTCCTCGCCAGCTCCCGCACGACTCTCCAAACCCGACCGCGTCGAATCTGCTCCCGCGAACGCACGCCACCCCGGTCCGCCGACAGTGACAGGCATCTTCCGGAGGCCCAGTTTCGCAGGCTCTCGATCTTGTCCCCGGGTTTTGTGATGAAAAACCGCTGTTTCTTTGCGCTGCTTCGTGCCGCAGCCCGTTTCGCACCTCGGGCGATTGCCTACCTAGCGCGAGGGGAGGTAGGCTGCCTGGGTTTCGTATTCGTCCGTCCACATCACGGAGTCCCCATGAGCAATCCCATCCGGCGACGAGCGTTCTTGGCGGCGCTGTCCCTTGCGGCGTCTTCGCTCGCCCTTGGTTTGGCGAAGACTGCATCGGCCAGCCAGAAAAAGACCTACAAGTACCGGTGCCCGAAGTGCAAACTCATTCAGGAGTACGGCACCATGGGCTCGAGGAAGTGCCCCAATGACGGCACAACCATGATTCGGATGAGTTCATAATGAACCTGGTGCACCGCGGGGGTTTCTGACCGAGCCGGATTTCCTGTACTGTGCGAGCCGAAAAGCCGCTCGAGAGACTGTTGCGGGCCAGCGAAGGACGACGCTGAAATGAACGAGATCCGGCGATACGGCAGCTCACAACGCTGGGCAGACGTTGCGGTGCACAGAGGAGTCGCCCATTGGGTCGAGGTCGCCGAAGACACATCGCTCGATGCTCATGGCCAGATCGCACAGGTGCTCGCCCAGATCGACGCAACGCTGGCAATGATCCGGAGCGACCGGACACGGCTGTTGCAGGTGCTCATCTTCATCGCGGTCCCGACCGACGCTGACGTGCTGAATGAGCTCTGGGATGCGTGGGTTCCTGCCGCCCACCCACCTGTCCGGGCAATGGTCCAAGCGGGCCTGGGAAAATCCTGCAAAGTCGAGATGGTCGTGACGGCGGCGGTTCCTGAAGAGTGAGCCGGTCTCGTTTTCAGCTTCAGGCCCACCGCGGCGATGCGGTGCCCCCGGCCCCCCTTATTTTGTGCGACCTCCTTCGTTCGACGAGGTGCCTATAGTAAGGGGTCCGATTTACCCCTGGAGCTTCAGACGTGGCAGACCACCAGACAAACAACTGGCCAGATCTCTTGATCGGCCTCTACGACAACCTCACTGGTCGTCGGGCGGAGATCACCTACGAGTTCGACAACATGCACATCAAGATTCCCAGCGGCACTGGGCCCTCAGCCGAGCACGCCGAGTGGGTACTGCACGGCACCATGAAAATCCGGACGAGAGACACGGGTACGTCCCCAAACTGATTCTGGCCGGGCGACTCACAGGAACGCTGGATGGTCGCCCGGTCGTCATTGAAGCAGGCGACGCCGGTCTTCTTGTGAGTTTCCCGGCGCTCCGAACAGCGTGGGCTGCCAGGCGGACGGCCGTTTCTCTTGTTCCTGTGCTCCGCCTGCTCAAGCGGAATGGGATCGCGGTGCGGCTACGTCTCGCCGGGCTCGTGAGCGTTGAACTGCTGCCGACGCCAAGCGGGGTCGCGAGACTTATCGTGCCTAGGCTGTCTCGGATCGTCTGAACTGCACAGTGCTTGGAAACAGTGGCAGTCGGGACAAAAAAAGCTGCCGCCCCCGAAGGGGCGGCAGCCGTAGGAATCATTTGGTGGGCTGCATCAACGGCTAGCCCGTCGACTGGCCATTATCGGCGCAGCCCTCCGGTACAGTCTTGCGGCACGAGACCACCTCCTTTCGCACGAGGATTCCCAGCCGTCACGACCACTGCGAGGTCGCCGCCAGGCTTTTATCTCCCCAGCCGTCGCCGAGGAACGATGCTCGAATGATAGCCCGGTGAGTTTTGGTGGCCAAGGCGAGCGGTAGGCTCCCCCTCTCCCTTCAGTGTGCAGGCATGGCTATCCAGAGAGGAACAGTTGCCTTTTCCCCCCAGGCATTGGCCCGACGGATCTGGTCCTCGGTCTGTCGAGGATCCCGCAGATAAACGTAGTACGCATCCTGGCGTTCGAAGAGGTCGCCAGAACCGTCCTCCCTATCGCTCACGACCATCGCTGCCCCAATCCTCACATGGAGGTAGCCGCGTAGCAACTCATCATACCGCCCCTCCGGCACCGTGAATCTCAGGGGGATCAGCGTCTTCTCGCGGCCG
>JBIKNV010000111.1:0-7663 GCA_044358475.1 Pirellulales bacterium
CCACGAGCCCAGCCGCGCCGTGGCCGCGGTAGCACTCGATGATCGCCCGCGGATCGTGCAGCCCCGTCTGGTGCGCCGCCTCGTCGAGGCTCGGCACATAGATGTCGACGAGCCGCAGAGCGGGGGTCAGCTCCGCGATGTTGCCGCCACTGCCCGCCGTCTCCACCGCCACGGTGCACCCGGCTGCCTTCACCCCGGCGACGCCCTCGGCAAACGCCGGCTCGAGCGACGGGAGGAGCCCGAAGTAGCCGATCACCGCCAGCCGGCTCTTTCCGAAGAAGGCGGCCTGGCTGCTGAGGAAGGCGACGTCGATCGCGTGGGGCGCACCGACGTGGTGGGCGAAGCTCCGCTCACCGCTGGGGTCGATGAGGACGGCTGTCGTGCTCGTGGCCAGTGTCGGATGGACGGCAAGGGCGGCCGTGTCGAGTCGCTCGGCTTCCAACCTGGAGCGGATGAGGCTTCCCCACTGGTCCGCCCCGACCAGGCTCGAAGCCGCCACCCGCATGCCGAGTCGCCGCATCGCGATACCGGTGTTGCAGACGATGCCACCGGTCGTCACGTCGATCGGGTCGACGTGGATGAGCCTGCCGCCCCCCACCGGCGCCCAGAGCGGCACGGGCCGCACGAGAATGTCGGCCACACACGTGCCGCAGATGATGCAATCGATCTCATTCATGATCATGATGTCCCCTTGGCAAACCGATCTCGCTCCATGGCCCGCAGCCGCGCCGGTGTGGTGCCGGTGTGCCGCCGCACAAATGTCGTCATGTATTGCAGCGACGGGAAGCCCGCCTGCGCGGCAATTGTCTTGAGCGGCAGATCGGTCTCGACGACCAGCCGGCGGAGCCGCTGCATACGGTACCGGACAAACTCGGCGTGAATCGATCGGCCGACGGCATTGTGAAAGCGTTGTTCAAGCGTCCCCGGCGACAGGCCGTGGGCCGCGGCAACCTTGGCAACGCTCGGCTTCTGCCAGGGGGAGGACCGCAGGCCGCGCAGCATGGTCACGACGGCCTGGTCGTCACTGGCAAGCGTATCGGTCGACACGCGGGCGACCACGCCGATCGGCGGCACGACGACTTTTGTCGGCACTCCCTCGGAAGCATCGCACTCCTCCCGGCGGGCCGTCATCATCCGGTCCAAGAGTGATGCGGCCTCGTAGCCGATGCGGCGGGCCGACTGGTCGATACTCGACAACGGCGGACGGGTCAGCTCGCAGATCAACTGGTCGTTGTCGACGCCGAGCACCGCCACGTCGCCAGGCACGGTGAGCCCCAGTCGCTGGCAGGCCTCGAGCACATGGCGGGCCCGCGGATCGTTGCAGGCCATCAGGCCAACCGGCCTGGGCAGCGACTCGAGCCACGTCATGAGTTCCTGCTGCAGCGCCTCCCAGCGGCGGGCGTCGCCATGGCGGCCGGTGAAGACGTGGCAGGGTCGGCCGGCCGCCTCCGCCGTCGCCCGAAAGGATTCGGCCCGCTCGTCCGACCAGACGGAGGTGCGACTCGGCGGATAGCCATAAAACGCCAGCGTCGGCAGGCCGCAGCCGAGCAGATGCTCAGCCCCGAGCCGACCGATGGCGGCATTGTCGGTGTAAATGTACGGCGTGCCCGAGGCAGGCTCGTACCAGCCAAAGCCGCCACCGACCCCGACGATCGGCACATCGGTCTTTGCGAGCGCCGTCGCAACGCGGCGATCGTCGAAGTTGGCAATGATTCCCTGGCCGTGCCAGGTGGCGAGATCGGGCAGTTTCTGCAGCGGATCCTCTTCCACATAGAGGCTCCACGCCGTGGGGCCGCGGCCGGCGGCCGTCCGCTCCCGCACGAACTGCGCAATGCCTCCGATGATCAGCCGGTCGTACGCCCGGGCGGCGTCGAGAATCACGGCCACGAGCGGGGCATCAGCCATGCGGATCCTCCGCGGGGTTTACGCAGCGAGCAGGTGTTCCAGCACGAGTCGCTCGAGCGCCTCGTAATCGCGGGCCGCGATGCACTGCTCGGCCGTCTGCTTTGGAAACGACCGCACCTTGTCCACCAGCCTGAGAAAGACCGCCTTGCTCGTCGCCAGATGGGCCGTAGCTGACTCGGCCGCCTGCGTGCGCTGGGCCTTCACGTCGAAGCCGATGAAGGCCCCGCTGGCCGCGTAGTCGGCCGCCTCGAGCACCCGCACCTGGTCAAACGCCCCGCGGAGATTAGCCGCCCCGAAGACCTTGTCCTGGTCAAACTTGAGACCGTTTTGGTCGTTGAGGTGCACGCTCCACAGCTTGCCGGCGGCGAGCGCGAAGCCCATCTCATCGGAAGGATCGAGGCCGGCGAGGATGGCATGGGCACTTTCAATCAGCACGCCCACGCGGGCTGGGTCAGCCGAACGGGCCCCGAGGGCAAGGGCATGGCCGATCGTGGGCACAAATGCATGATCGACCGGCTCATTGGGCTTGGGCTCGATCGCGATCCTGGCCCTTGGGCTCGCGCTGAGAATTGCGTTGATAGCATCGATGATCTGGGCAGAGGCGGCGATCGGATCCTTGCTCTCGCGTACCGCCGTGCCTTCGCGGGCCGGCCACATCACGATCAGGTCGCAGCCCAATGCGAGGGCGACATCGACCGCCCGCTTGGAACGCTCGATCGCCCACCGCCGGGCGGCAGGGTCGTTGCTCGTGTAGCCACCGTCGATGCCGTTGGCGTGTTCCCAGAGCCGCGGGGCGACGAACTCCGCAACGAGCCCGAGCCCGTCGAGTTTCCGCTTCATCGCCTCGGCATTGGCGACGATCTTGGCCGGCGAGAGATTTTCCAGATCGGGTACGGCATCGTCGTCATGAAACTGGATGCCCTCGAAGCCGAGCTTCACTGCCGCCGTCAGGACGTCATCAAATGCGACCGCCGGACGAACGGGAGGGCCGAAGGGGTCGGCACCCCGGCCGATGTTCCAGGGACCGATGGAAAAGCGATACGACGCCGAAGACATAGCTGATTCCTCATGGGAGAGCGGGAAAAAAGCCTCTCGAATTGCCGAAGATTACCGGCCGTGAATTACACAAAAGCATAAATAAGTTACGTTTTAGTTTACTTTCCCAGCGATCTGGCCATCGGCACAAATTTTCCACTTCCCGTATTTTCGCGCGAGCGGATAGGGTGTTGGCCGTTGGAGGTCTGCGATTGGTTCACGGGCCTCGAACAACTGAATCAACCGCTCAACGGATTGCGATTCGGTTTGGTCTTCCCTCAAAGGAGTATGTCGATGAAGCGTTTTTCTTCGCTCGTGACGATGAGTGCCGTTCTGCTGGTGGTCGGTGTCCTTGCGGCCGATTCGGCCTCGGCTGCCGGTCGACGCAACCGCGGCAGCTGTGACTGTGCACCGACCTGTGCCGCTGAGCCGGGCTGTGCGGCTGAGCCCGCTTGCTGTGCTGCCGAGCCGGCCTGCTGTGCGGCTGAGCCCGCCTGTGGTGCCGAACCGGCCTGCGGTGCTGAGCCCGCCTGCTGTGCAAAGCCGCGTCGTCGCGGTCTCTTCGGCCGCCGTGCCAGCAAGAGCAGCTCGAGTAGCTGCAGCAGCTGCTGTGCGGAGCCGGCCTGCGGTGCTGAGCCCGCCTGTGGCGCCGAGCCGTGCTGCAACGCCGGCTGATCACGTCGGTCGTTCGTCGGCTTGCTGACGGATCATGAGAGCCGGGCCTTCCTCAGGAGGGCCCGGCTTTTTCATGCGCTGGCGACGCGGGTCGCAGCGGCGGCTTCGAGGAGGCGAATCCACGGGCCGACGAAGTGGCCGCTGTCGTGGTAGGTGCGGCCGCTGACCAGATTTTCGTCGATCACACAGGGCTGATCGACGAAAATGCCGCCGGCCACCTCGAGGTCAAACCGGCATTTGGGCACGGTCGCCATCCGGCGACCCTGAACGCAGCCTGCATAGGCGGGAATTTCAACACCATGACAGACGCTGGCCACCGGCTT
Source organism: Pirellulales bacterium (assembly GCA_044358475.1). Taxonomy (GTDB): domain Bacteria; phylum Planctomycetota; class Planctomycetia; order Pirellulales; family UBA1268; genus CACORA01. The sequence continues at coordinate 3,939 of JBIKNV010000111.1, forward strand.
GTTTTCAGCAAAGAAGTGCCGTGTGATCCGCACGAGGTCTTTGTCGTAGCGGATGTACTCCGGCGCCCGCCCGCCGCTGAAGAAGATCCCGAGATAGTCTTCCGGATGAACGTCGGCAAAGGCGAGATCGGCCCGGAGTTGATAGCCCTCCCATTCCTTCGTGATCGTCCAGCCGGGCCGCACCTCGTGCAGCACCATCTGGTAGACCCGCCTCTCTGGCGCGATGACGACCGGCTCAAATCCTGCCTCTTGAAGCCGATAAAACGGGTACAACGTGTCGACGGTCTCGGTAGCGTCGCCGATGACTACGAGCACTTTTTCAACTGTGGGAGGCTGAACTGTGGCGGACATGCTGACGGGGTTTCCTCAGAGAACTGGTTATCCAAATTTGAGCATAGCTCCGGTGAGTTCCCGAGCATTCAGATTTTTCATGCCTCGGGCACAGGTTTTTCACCATCTTGCGAGCGTTGGTCTGCTGTTCAGTAGCGTGGTCATTGGTAACATCGGGATGGGTATCGCGGCCGCTGCTGAGATTACGGTCCTCGTGGGCACTGCTGCGGGCCGCCCGGCAGAGTCGCCGGCGGCAGCCGTCGTCAATGAGCCGTTTGCCGTCGACTTCGACGCCCAAGGCCGGCTGTATGGCGTGGAGTTTACCCGCGGCAACCGGGTCTTTCGATCAAGCGGGCCGATCACTGCCGACGGCGGGCCTCCGACCATCGAGTTTGTCGCCGGACAATTCCACCAGACCACGAGCAAGACCCCCCTTCCGGCGGCGGTCGCCGAGGCGGCGGCTGACATCCGGTTCAATGGCATGCACGATCTGGCCGTCGCCGCCGACGGCAGAGTCTTCCTTGCCGACACGTTCAATCATCTGATCCGCGTCTTTGATCCCGCGGCAGGCCGAGTGGCCATGCTGGCCGGCACCGGTGAGCCGGGCTTCACCGGCGACGGTGGGCCGGCCGCGAAAGCCGTGTTCAACGAGCCCTACTGTGGTTCGCTCTCGCCCGACGGCAGCCGGTTGCTCATCGCTGACATTCGCAATCATCGTCTCCGCGCCATCGATCTCGCTGCGAAGACGGTGGACACGGTCGCCGGCAACGGAAAGCAGGGGCAGCCGATCGATGGTGCTCGAGCCACGGAGACGCCGCTGGCCGGCCCGCGTGCGGCCTGCGAGGCCGCCGACGGCACGATCTACCTCGTGCTGCGCGAGGGCAACGCCCTCGTGGCCATTCGTGACGGTCGCGTGCAGACGGTCGTGAATGCGTCGGGCAAGGGCGGGTATGGCGGCGACGGCGGACCGGGGCGGGAGGCGCTCCTCAAGGGTCCAAAATATGTCTGCATGGATCGGGAGCAGCGGGTGCTCATCGTCGATACCGAGAACCATTGCATCCGCCGCTACGATCCCGCGACCGGCAGGATCGATCTGATAGCCGGCGTGCCGCAGCGGGGCGGCGCGGCGATCGGCGGAGACTGGAAGGCGACCGAGCTCCGCCGTCCACACGGCGTTCGCATCGCCCCCGACGGCCGGCTCGTCATTGCCGATAGCGACAACGACCGCCTGCTGATCGGACGGTATTGACCAAGCCGTATTGATCGAGCCGGACTGTGGGAGCGTCTCCGCGAGTCAGCGTGCCTTTTCAAATACGACCACGCCCCAGGGCCGCAGCGGCGGGAGTACAAGGCGACCATCGGCTGCAATGGTGGCGGGGCTTGTTTGGACCAGGCTGGAATAGTCGCCGCTTTCAAAGGCAGCCGCGTGCATCTCTGGCTCGACAGGCCGGATCGGCTGATGCAGTCGGGCCGTCATGGGAGAGCCGCGGAAGAAGGAGGCCTGATCGAGAGTAAGTTCCACCTCTGTTGGTTCATCTCGCCAGTCAACGATGTGCATCACTAGCGGGGCTTCGTCGTTGCCCGGGAGGGTGCGAATCGTCACGAACACCGCCTCGTCGGCCGCAAGCCTGACCGGAGGCCGGTCTTGCCAGTGTGGAGCGATCACACCGCAGCCTCCGGCAAACGCCTGGCTGTGCCCATCGAGGTGAGTTGTCATGCCACGGATGAAGGCGGTGAGGTCGGCATAATTTTCGGGCTTGCCGAAATACCGGCGGCCGTCTGGCGTGGGGAGATAGGTATCCCACGGCATTTCGATGTGGCCCCCGAGGGCATACATGGTGGCAATCGTTCGACGAGTTACCGCGACCCAGCCCGGTGACTCCGGCTCGTCTTTGCCGTCGAGTGGCATCGTCACTGACTGGGTGCGACCGTGGCTTCGAGCGGTCTGCATCACGTCATGCAGATGAGCCGGCGTGGCATGATCGCGACGGAGTTCGCCGATGCAATAGTCGAAGGAAAGTTCGATCGGCGTCCAGCGGCTGGCGCCATTGTTACAGGAGACCGCGATCGGTCGGCCGGCCTCTCGGTCCAGTTCCTGCCTCCACCACCGGTTAAAGGCGACGCTTGAGTCGATTTGGAATTGCCGGAAGTACGTCCGCAGCACATCCGTTTTCCAGAGCCGAAAGGCATCGCCGCTGGGGGCTTTTTTCCCCCGGCAATAGTCGCCGTAGTCAAAGGTCGCGAGGTTGGAAACGCCAAGTTTCTCGAGTTCGCTCTGGTCAGCGTGTTCCGCCAGCCAACTGCGGAAGCCCTGCATGCAATGACGGCAGAAGCAGCCGCCCCAGTTGTAGGAGTGCTCGTTTTGGCCGGGCTCATCGCGATGGAGCACATCAGCGCCAGCCTTCGCGGCGGCCAGCGCGGCCCGCACATGGCCCGCCCGAAACTCGGGGTTATTGGCGCAGCCCCAGGGGTTGGGCTGTGGCCAGGCTCGCATCCAGGTGGGCACAAGCCGCTGCGCCTCACTGCCGATCACGTTCCACTGCCACGGGGTCGCCTTGCCCTCGTAGCTGCCGGCGGCCAGGGCGCCGCCGTACTCCACGCCAAGATCATGGACCTTCTTGATGAAGGTGGGATCGTTGCCATAGGTCCATTCCAGGCGGGTCACGTGAAAGCTGCGAATGGCCGCGAGTGTGTCATGGGGATCTTTGGTGTTCATCGGACGCGGGACGAGCGACCGCATGCAGACGGCACTGGCCCGCGGGGCACCTGGAATATCGACGGCCGTACCTGCCGCGGCATGAAGTGTGGCGGGCTGGGTCACGGCGGTGGCAGGCTCCGCAAATGATTTCAGCAGCGGTAACGTCGCCAAAGCCAAAAGGATGGAAAATGTGAGTCCCCGCAGACGAACGGCAGGAGCGGCCGGAGGGCTTTCCGAAGGCATTGAACGAACTCCCCAGGGGTGGATGAGAATCGAAACCGACCGGAGGACTCTACCGCCGCGTGAGTGGATTGGCTTTCAGGAAAAAGATTGACACACGCAGGTTTTTCAGCATCGGATGTATTTTTTGCCTGACGGAAAACCTGCATTGCGAAGGGGAAAACTTGAATGGTCCCATGAGAAAGCCGCGGTACCATCCCTCAGGGGAAAATTCTTCGATCACCTTTTTAGATTTTTTCCGACGAGGGCCGAACCATGTTCATCTCCACTCGATTGCGTGTCTCAGAAAGACGGTGTCGGACCGCCGCCTTCACGTTGGTGGAACTTCTCGTGGTGATTGCCATCATCGGGGTGCTGATCGGACTGCTTCTCCCGGCAATCCAGGCATCCCGCGAGGCGGGGCGGCGGGTCTCGTGCAGCAACAATCTCAAGCACCTCAGCCTGGCTCTCCTGACGT
>JBIKNV010000395.1:0-3386 GCA_044358475.1 Pirellulales bacterium
CGGTCAACCTCGCCGAGACGGTGGCTGGCCTTCGTGTAGAAGAGCATCCGCTCGGTGAGCGTGGTCTTGCCGGCGTCGATGTGGGCGACGATGCCGATGTTGCGGATGCTTTCGAGAGTTCGCTTGTTGCCCATCACATCCGCTCCGGAACCTGGATGCCGAGGAGTTCGAGCCCGGTGCGGAGTGAGCGGCCGGTGAGGTCACATAGTGCCAGCCGCGTCGCCCGCTCCTCCCCCTCAGCCTTGAGCACCGGGAGGGCGTCATAGAACGTCGAATAGGCGCCGGCAACGTCGAAGAGCCAACTCGTCAGGAGGTTGGGGCGATCGTCGGCCTCGACATCTTCGAGCGTCTCGCCAAAGCGGACAAGCTCGAGGGCGAGGGCCCGCTCCCGTGGATCGGTGAACGTGACGGCCGCCTCGCGCCGCACCGCTTCGCGGTCGATGCCTCCCCTGGCCAGGATGCCCTCCACACGGGCCACCGCATACTGCATGTACGCGGCCGTGTTGCCCTTGAGTTCGAGCATCTTGTCGAAGCTGAAGACGTAGTCGGTAGTCCGGTTTTGGGAGAGGTCGGCGTATTTGATGGCCCCGATCCCGACCGCCTCGGCAATCCGCTGCCGCTCCTCCACCGGCATGGCCGTGCCCCGTTCCTGATCGGCCGCCGTCACCACGCCAAACGCCCGCTCGACGCCCTCGTCGAGCAGGGCTTCGAGGCCGACGGTGTCGCCGGCCCGCGTCTTGAACGGCCGGCCGTCTTCACCCAGCACCGTGCCAAAGGCCACATGCACGAGATCGACCCGGTCGAGGCCGGGCAATCCCCAGCGGCGGGCGGTCTCGAACAATTGCTCGAAGTGCTGTCCCTGCCGATGATCGACCACGTAGAGGATGCGATCGGGCTTCCAATGCTCCACACGCCACTGGATCGTGGCCAGGTCGGTGGTGGCGTACAGAAAAGCCCCGTCTGCCTTGCGGACCAAAAACGGCGGCTTGTCCTCGCCATGCAGGAACACGCCGATCGCCCCGCGGCTCTCCTGGGCCAGCCCCTTGGCCAGGAGATCGTCGACCACGCCGGCCAGCAGCGGCTGAAAGAAGCTCTCGCCCAGCCAGTGGTCGAACGTCACGTGCAGCCGGGTGTAAAGACGGTCGATCTCCGCCCGGCAGACTGGCATGAACTGCTCCCACAGCCCGCGATTCTCGGGATCCCCTTCGTGGAGCTTGGCGGTCTCCAAGAGCACCTCGCGGCCGACGTCAGGGAACCGCCTCACGAGCTCGGCCGCCCCTGCATCCGCCGCCAGTTCCTCGGGCTTGGCGTCGGCAAGCTTGCGAACGAGCCGGTAGAGCCGGCCGAGTTCGGCGGTCGGATCAGCGGCAAAGGCCTGCTCGTCGCGGAGGTGCTTCCATCCCCAGAGGATCATGCCGAACTGCGTGCCCCAGTCGCCAAGATGGTTGTCGGTGATCACGTGGTGGCCGCGGAACCGGAGGATCCGGGCCAACGCGTCGCCGATCACGGTCGAGCGGATGTGCCCCACGTGCATCGGCTTGGCGACGTTTGGCGACGAAAAGTCGACCACGATCGTCTCGGGGGACTCGACCGGCGGCACGCCGAGCCGCGGATCAAGGCAGGCGGTCGCCACTGCACGGGCCAGCGATTCATCGCGGACGCGGAGATTAATAAATCCCGGGCCCACCGGCTCGGTCGGCTTCTCGAAGAGGTTCCCCACGTCGAGCCGCTCGATGATCGCCGTCGCTACGTCCCGCGGCTTGCGGCCAGCCCGCTTGGCCAGGGCCATCGCCATCGTGCCCGAGTAGTCCCCAAACTTGGTGTCGGCCGTCTCACGAACCTGCTCGACGAGCCCGGGCACCTCATCGGCCGCGATCGCCACGATCCCGTCTGCGGCGAGTCGCTCGAGCGCTGCCGCAAACATGCGGCGCAGGGCCGAGCGAAAATTGACGCGAGCCAATGCCTGAGGATTGGCCTCACCAGGACTGTCGTCGTCACTCATCCGGCCGTCACTCCGGCGGCCGGGATCGCAACACGGCTCGCGTCGCCCCACAGGTTCTCGAGGTCCCAGTAGGCCCGTGACTCGGCGTCGAACAGGTGCACGACCACGTCGCCGTAATCCATCACGATCCAGTGGCTGTCGTCATACCCCTGGACTCCCCGCGGTTCGTCTGCCAACTCTCGGCGGATGGTGTGCTTGACCTCGTCGGCCATGGCATGCATCTGCCGACGGCTCGACCCGCTGGCGATCACGAAGTAGTCGAACACATCGGTCAGCTTCCGCAGGTCGAGCACGACGATGTCGGAGCCCCGTGTGTCCTCGACCACGCGAGCAGCGGTGAGGGCGAGGTGGTGAGCGGCGTCAGTGCGTTTTGGCATCGAAGGGAAGCGTGGGTCGGGTTATCGGGGCGGAGGGAACATGAAAGTGTAGCGGACGAAGCGACTGACTGAAGCCTGCCCTCTCGAGGTAAGGGCTGGAGGCCCGGGTTTCTTCCGGCCGGATGGCCGGCAAGGAAATGCGGGCCATGGATGGCCGCAATTCCGTATCACGAGCCGCGATCCGCCGCCAAGGCGATGCCGCAGAGCACGAGATTGGGCACGTCGATCGCCCCCGGGACGGCATCACGGACGGCGGCCCGCCAGCCGCCGGTGAGGATCAGCTCCGGAGCGGGGCCGTCGCCGAACGCCTTCTTCGCCTCCTCAACGAGTCGGGCCACGGCACCCCGCATTCCCCAGCCCACACCGGCGGCGATCGCCTCCTGCGTCGAACGACCGGGCATCGCCGGCACGATCCCCTGCTCGAGTGCCGCCACCTCGGGCAGGCGGCTGGTTCCCTCGGCCAATGCTTTCGTCATGAGGGCGGGGCCCGGAAGGATCGCCCCCCCCAGGAACTCACCGCCCACCGACACCAGGTTGACCGTCGCGGCCGTACCGCAGTCGACAATGATCGCCGGACGATCCGCCGGCTTCACAAGCCTCGCCGCGGCAGCCCCCGCGAGCCGATCGATGCCCACTCGATGCGGCTCCGCGACCGTGACAACCAGCGGCATGTCGGCGTAGCTGATCCGCCGCTGCCGCAGTGGTCGGTGGTGCGTGACCGACATCGCGGCGATCGCGGCCTCCAGCCGCGCCGCGGCGGCATCGTGAACGCTCGCCACGAGGATCAGCGCCGGCCCGGGCGCGGCGCCATGCAGCCACTGTTCGAGCGTGTCGGGCCGAAACGATCGGCTCTCGAGATCGTGCCGCTTGATGATCACTGGCAGCCTGGTGCCGTCGCCATGATCCGCGATGACGCCGAGCTTGATCCGTGAGTTGCCGACGTCCGCGACGAGCACGGTGCTGCCAGGGCAGACTGGGGGACGGGGCAGTGCGGGATGTGCCATGAC
>JBIKNV010000269.1:0-4552 GCA_044358475.1 Pirellulales bacterium
GCGGGCATCGAGCAGGGCCACCACCGCCTTGAGGAGGCGGTCAAGCCCCTGCCCCGTCACGGCGCTGACGGCGATGACGTCGCGGCCTACGGCCAAGGCCAGACGCTCTCGTGCCTCTTCGGACTCGGGCAGTTCGGACTTGCTCACGATCACGATCTCAGGCCGGGTGCCGAGCGCGGCGTCGTAGCGAACAAGTTCCTCGCGAATCGCCCGGTAGTTGTCGAGCGGGTCGCTGCCATCCATTGGTGCCGGCTCAACGACATGCACGAGGATCCCGGCCCGCTCGACGTGTCGCAGAAACTCATGCCCCAGTCCGATGCCGGCATGCGCCCCTTCGATCAGCCCCGGCAGGTCGGCCAGCACGAAACTCCGGTCGGGCGACACTGCCACCATGCCAAGCATGGGCGATTTGGTCGTAAAGGCGTAGTCGGCGATGGCGGGGCGGGCACGCGAGAGCCGCGAGAGGAGCGTGCTCTTCCCGGCATTCGGCTTGCCGACAAGGCCGACGTCGGCGATCACCTTCAGCTCCAACGTGAGCGACCGCACCTCGCCCCGCCCTCCCGGCGTGGTCTCGCGGGGAGCCCGGTTGGTCGATGTCTTGAAGTGTTGGTTCCCCTTCCCCCCTGCTCCGCCCTGTGCGGCAATGATCTGTTCGCCGGGGCGGGCAAGATCCTTGAGCACCAGCCCGGTCGCATGATCGATCACGATCGTTCCCGGAGGCACGAGCAGCACGAGATCCTCGGCTGAACGGCCGTGACAGTTGGCCGGTGCGCCGGACGTGCCCGACTGAGCCCGCCACTGCCGACGGTGCGAGAGCGGCGCGAGCGAATCGACGCCCGATTCAGCACGCAGGATAACGCTGCCGCCATCGCCGCCATCGCCGCCATCCGGGCCACCAAGCGGGACATATTTTTCCCGTCGGAAACTCAGGCAGCCGCGACCACCGTTGCCCGCCATCACCTCGATCTGCACGCGGTCGACGAACACGCGATCCGCTCAAATCGGGGGCTGGGAAACAGGTTCGGAAAAACGAACGTCAGGCGATGACGTTCACACGTCGGCCTTCGCGGTCAAACCCGACGACGCCGTCGACGAGTGCAAACAGGGTGTAGTCGGTTCCCATGCCGACGTTGCGGCCAGGATGAAACTTGGTGCCGACCTGGCGGACAAGGATGTTGCCGGCCAACACTTTTTGTCCAGCAAACTTCTTCACGCCGCGTCGCTGGGCATTCGAGTCACGGCCGTTGCGGCTGGAACCCTGACCTTTTTTATGAGCCATTGCCTCACTCCTCAGTTCCGGCCGAGCCAAAGCTGGCCGGAGCCGAAACATTGTTCTCGGGACCCTCAATTTCGTATCGGAAAACCCAGGCATGGTCAATGCCCTCGTGCTGTTTCGTGGCCTCGGTGTACAGGGCGGCCCCCCGCGGGCCAAACAGCCCCTCCACAAGCCGCTCCCGGGCGGCGGCGTCGGCAGTCTCCAGAAGCCGCTCGTGCACGATTTCGAAGGCCCGCTGCGGGCCCACATCGGCCAGGGCCCGCTGATCGACATTGACAGCATCCAGGGCCACGGTTTGCCGGCTCATGATCGTCTCGCGGGCAAGCCAATCGACACGGCGGGCGGCATCTCCAAACAACTCCGCCAACTTCTGTCGCGGGGCATCCCGTCCTGGCAGTTTGGCAACACGTTCGAGCAGATCGGCCAGAGACACCAGGGGCGACGTGTCCGCCCGCTTCGAAACCCGATCGAGCACCTCGTCGAGGTACGCCACCCCGAGATCCCCGACCACAGCCCGGATGGCGGCCGGCTGCTCGGCCACTGGCAGGGCAGCCGCAGACCGCAGGAGTTTCGACAGCGGCACGAGTCTTCCCGCCTGCCCATCGTCTGGCTCGACCAGATCGGTCCAGTCGATCTTCATCATGGCGAGGCCATCGACTGGCCGCGCGGCGGTGAGTTGTGGGCGACGCACCGCATTCAACACCTCCGTCCCCAGCGTCATGCGTTCGAAGATGCCGGCGTAGCCGATGCTCATTTCTTCCTCGACTTCGTCCTGGGCATCACCGGGCCGCCAGAAATCGAGGCGGAGCGACTTGAGCGTCTCACGCGAGAGCGACATGGGATCGTCGTCGCGACGATCATCACGAACTTTCCAATCGATGGCATTGGTCAGGCCGCCGACATAGATCGAGAAATAGTCGATCCGCGGGTCGACATCTTCCCACACCGCGACACCCCACCGCTCTTCACCGGGCGCGAGTTCCTGCTCGGCCATCGCCGCGCTGTCGAGAAATCGCCGGGCCTGGTCCTCACGTTGGCGAATGACGGGCATGGCCGTCGGTACGAGGCGGTCGAGGTAGCCGCGGTAGGCCGTGATACCCTCGTCCGGCGAGAGCGCCTCGAGGCTTTCCAGCACGAAGTGGGGCATGAAGCGGACTGGTCCCTCGAACGTCTCCACTGTCAACTCGGTTCGCTCGTCGCGGTCGATGACCGTGCGCCGCCAGCCGACGTTCCTGACTCGGTAGACGAGATACCAACACTGCTTGGTCTGCAACGCGAGTTGGCCGGCGGGATCGGCTACGGGCACAGGCACCTTGATGAGTCGAGGCATCTTGAAGGCAAACTCGAGACACCACACATCAAACTGGAAGTCACGTTGCTTGGCCCGCTCCACGAGCGTGGTGGCCAGTGTCGCCTGCTTCGGGGTCCAGGCCATGTCGGCGCGGCCCACGGTGACCTCCTGCAGGTCGCGCCGCCGCACCGTATCCTCGGCAGCCGTGTCGGCGGGGATCACGGTCAGGGCACCGGGGGCCAACTCCCGGTAGCCCGGCGGTGGCGCCGCGATGGCCCTCCAACCGGTCGCGGCTGTGGCAAGCACGAACACCAGGGCCCGGCTCAAGGACGTTGGGGAAGGTGTCATGAAGCTGGATCCTTAGTGGGAGGCCCAAAACCGATACTGAAGATACGAAACCCGGGGAAATTGCCGAATACGAGGAGATCAATCGTGTTTTCCAGGCAATTTGATTACCCATCTTTCCCAAAGCAGAATCTTCATGCGACCGGAATGTTTTCGCAAAAGTGGCCTCCCGTCAGGCTGTTTTCCGAAGCAGACTCTGTCGCCGTTGCGATCCGCGACGCCTCAGTGGCACCGCGGGCTCCCCCGCGACGATTGTTCGGCAAACGCACTGCTTCCACCCATGTCTCATCTCCAGCTCCAGTCGCATTGTCCGCATGCGTTCGACCCGGTGATGACCACGGAGTCGGACCGTCGATTTCTCTCGGCAGAGGACTTTGACGGGACAGGTATCCTGGCCGGGATGGATCCGTGTGCGTCTTCGTACTGGTGGATGCCTGAGCTGCACGCCACAGGAGAGAGCTTCGACGTTCAGCTCCCCTTCACGCTTCAGGCCACGCAGCGGGCCGGCTCCCGCCCGGCTTCGACGAGTCGATCGACTTCTGCTGCCAACGCGGCATAGTCCTCGGCGCCGTTGGAGTCGGCGGCATAGTCGAAGATGGCCTGCCCGAAGCTGGGGGCTTCGGCGAGGCGGATGTTGCGGCGAATCCGCGTGTTGAACAGCCGCGCCTGCCCCCATGAGGGATGACGATTGGCGGCCGAGGAGAAGAAGGCCTCCACGTCACGGCCGATTTCGGCTGCCAGCCGTGTGCCCGCCTCGAACATGCACAGCACCACGCCAAGGAGCCGCAGCCGCGGATTGACATGATCAGAGACCATCTCGATCGTCTCGAGCAGCTTGCTGAGTCCATGGAGCGCTAAAAAATGGGGCTGTAGCGGCAGGAGGACATCGTCGACAGCGGCCATCGCATTGAGTGACAGCAGGCCGAGCGAAGGCGGACAGTCGATCACGAGATAGTCGTAGCAGTCGGGAGCGATCCCGGAGCAGCGGGGGTCGGCGGCGATCCGCTGCGTGAGGATCGACTCGCGACCGGTTGTGCCGGCAAGTGCCATTTCGACGGCGGAGAGATCGATGTGGGCCGGCACGACCCACAGATTGTCACGTGCGGCGACCGTCGCGGCCGCGAGCGGTTGGCCGCCGACCAGGACGTCGTACGCCGAGAGCGAATGGGAGCTGGGCATCACGCCCACATGCAGCGTGGCATGAGCCTGGGAGTCGAGGTCGATCAGGAGCACGCGGCGACCGGCGCGGGCCAGCCCCACGGCAAGGTTGACGGAGGTCGTGGTCTTGCCGACCCCGCCCTTCTGATTGGCTACGGCGATGGCGCGCATGGTGGGAGAATAGAAGGCGGCCCCGGCCGGCCATAGGCCGATTTCAACGGGATTCCGCCGCCTCGACCGCTGGAATCGTGGCCACGATCCATTCCGCGAGCCCTCGGCCCAGGCGACCAAGCGCCGCCCGCCCCGGCCGGCCCTGCACCACCAGCCAGCCCCCCTCGGCATCAAGGTCCACCACGACCGTTGTCCTGCCGTCATTGGCGGGATCGCTGAACACGAGGGCATAGTCCCAAGCCCCATCCGGAAGCCTGTCCAAGTCGCCGTTTGCGCTCCACCGAAACCCGGCATCCTCGACAAGCCCGCGA
>JBIKNV010000262.1:0-4601 GCA_044358475.1 Pirellulales bacterium
GCCGCACAGATCACCGGCCTCGAGGAAAACCCGTTGACCCGGGCGAAGATCGAACTCGGCCGGCAGCTCTACTTCGATCCGCGGCTCTCACTCGATTCGACCGTGAGCTGTGCCACCTGCCACGACCCGTCGATGGGCTACTCGGCCCACACGAAGACCGGGGTCGGTATCAAGGGGCAGGAAGGGGGCCGCAACTCGCCAGTCGCCTACAATCGGATCCTGTCGGGCCCGCAGTTCTGGGACGGTCGCGCCGACTCGCTCGAGGCTCAGGCGGTCGGCCCGATCGCCAACCCGATCGAGATGGGCTTCACCCACGAAGGCGTCGTGAAGCGGCTCGCCGAAAATGCCGTTTACAAAAAGCAGTTCGCGGCGATCTTCGGCGAACTCACCATCGACCGTGTCGGCCAGGCGATCGCCGCCTTCGAGCGGGTGCTGGTGACGGCCCCTTCTCCCTACGACTTCAATGAACAGATGCGAACGTTCGAGGGGCTCGATGAGGAGGATATCGCTGACGATCCGGACCTCGCCGCCAAGTTCTTGGAGGCGAAAAACTTCCTCGAAAAGAACCCGATGTCGGAGTCGGCCAAGCGGGGCCGCGACATCTTCTTCACGGAGAAGGGCAACTGTACCGCCTGCCACGTCGGAGCGAACCTCGCCGACGAGAAATACCACAACCTCGGCGTCGGGATGAACAAGGAGAATCCCGATCTGGGCCGGTTCGTGGTGACGAAGGACCCCAAGGACACGGGTGCCTTCAAGACGCCCACGATCCGCAATGTCGCCCTCACAGCCCCGTACATGCACGACGGCTCGCAGGCGACGCTCGAAGAGGTGGTGGAGTGGTACGACAAAGGCGGCCACCCCAACCCCCACCTCAGTGACAAGGTCCGGCCGCTCAACCTCACGGCCGAGGACAAGGCCGATCTGGTCGAGTTTATGAAGGCCTGCACGGGTCCGACGCCGACTGTTGAAACCAGCCGCCTGCCGGAGTGAGGCGGCTCCTGCATGGCACCTCGATCAGGGCTTCTGCCAGTTGCCGAAGCGACGCTGCCGCTCTATGCGGGTGTCGACCTTGGCGGCACCAACATCAAGGCGGCGCTGGTCGACGATCGCGGTCGCCTGGTCGGCTTCCACACCGAGCCGACCCATGCCTCCCGCGGGCCGGATGACGCCGCCGCCCGCATGGGCAAAGCTGTTCATGCGCTAGCCCACGAAGTGGGCATCGCCACGACCGACATCGCTCGCGTCGGCCTCGGCTCGCCTGGGCCGCTCGACATTCCGCAGGGTCGGATCGTGCGGGCTGGCAACCTGCCGGGCTGGGACGACTTTCCGCTTCGCGACCGGGTGAGCGATCACTGTGGCCTGCCGGTGACGTTCGCCAACGATGCCAATGCGGCTGCCTACGGCGAATTCTGGGTGGGCTCGGGGCGGGACTACGAAAGCCTGATCCTCCTCACGCTCGGCACCGGCGTGGGAGGCGGCATCATCGTCGGCGACGTGAACATCGACGGGGCCCACAGCCACGGCTCGGAGTGTGGCCACCTGATCGTCGATACGTCGGACACGGCACGGCTATGCCCCTGCGGCCACAGTGGCCACCTCGAGGCGTATTGCAGCGCGACGTCGCTGGTGAAGATGGCGGGAGAGGCGATCGACGCCGGAGCGGGCGGCAGCCTGGCCGATGCCATTCGTGGCGGCGAAAATCTCACCCCCATCCTTGTCGCCCGTGAGGCAGAAGCGGGTGACCGACTGGCCCGCGATCTGATCATGGAAGTGGCCCGCTGGCTGGGAATCGGCATCACGTCACTGATGCATGTCGTCGACCCGGAGGCGGTGATCGTCGGCGGGGCGATGACGTTTGGACGCGACGCGAATCCCGTCGGCCGGGCCTTTCTCCAGCGAATTCGTGAGGAAGTGCACCGTCGTACGTTCCCGACCCTCGCCGCCAACACCACGCTCCGCTACGCCACCCTCGGTGGCGATGCCGGGTCGATCGGTGCCGCCGGCCTCGCACGCCTCGCCGGACGGTAGACTGCTCGCATGCCCATCGACTGCCGCCACATCCGCAATTTCTCGATCATCGCCCACATCGACCACGGCAAGAGCACCCTCGCCGACCGCTTGCTCGAGCACACCGGCACCGTCGAGAAGCGGCAGCTCAAAGAGCAGATGCTCGACGACATGGAACTCGAGCGGCAGCGGGGCATCACGATCAAGGCCCGCGCGGTGCGGATGGAATACCGCCATGAGGGCGAACTCTACGAACTCAACCTCATCGACACGCCCGGCCACGTCGACTTCCATTACGAGGTATCGCGGAGTCTGGCGTGCTGTGAAGGCGCCGTGCTTTTGGTCGATGCCTTCCAGGGAGTCGAGGCCCAGACGATGGCCAACGCCTACGCAGCGATCAACACCGATCTCACGATCGTGCCGGTAATCAACAAGATCGATCTCACCTACGCCCGCGTCGACGAGGTACTCGTCGAGATGGAACAGAGCCTCGGCATCGAGCCCGACGACGTCATCAAGGCCAGCGCGAAGTCGGGCATCGGCATCGACACGTTGCTCGCGGCGATCGTCGAGCGAATCCCGCCGCCACAAGGCGACCCCGACGCGACCCTGCGGGCGATGGTCTTCGACAGCCACTACGACAGCTACCGCGGCGCCATCACCTACATCCGCATCCTTGACGGCACGGTCCGCAAGGGGCAGAAGATCCGCTTCCTCCGGACGGGCGTCTCCCACGAGGTGCTCGAGCTCGGCCAGTTCGTGCCCCAGCGGCGGGGCTGCGAGGTTCTCGCCGCCGGCCAGGTCGGCTATCTCGTCTGCAACATCAAGGACGTCAAGCAGGTTCATATCGGCGACACGGTGACGATCCCCGGTGACCAAGGGGCGGCGGCGCTGCCCGGCTACAAGCCGCCCCAGCGGATGGTCTATTGCGGCCTCTATCCCAGCGAGGGAGAAAACTTCGAGGAGCTTCGCGACGCGCTCGAAAAGCTCGCCATCAACGACCCTTCGTTCGAGTACGCGCCGGAGAGCAGCGAGGCCCTCGGCTTCGGCTTCCGCTGCGGGTTCCTCGGCCTCCTCCACATGGAGATCATCCAGCAGCGGCTGGAGAAGGAATCGGATCTCGACCTCGTCCAGACGGCCCCGAACGTCACCTACCAGATCCTCACGACGGCGGGAGAGACGCTCGAGATTACCAACCCGCAGGACGTGCCGGAGTCGGGCGAGGTCGAGGAGTTTCGCCAGCCGATCGTGCGGACCAACTTCATTGTGCCGGCCGAGTACATCGGTCCCGTGATGCAGTTGTGCACCGATCGCCGCGCCACCTACCTCAAGACGGAATATCTCTCGCCGACCCGGGCCATGCTCTCCTTCGACCTGCCACTGGCCGAGGTGATCTACGACCTTCACGACAAGCTGAAGAGCGTGACCAAGGGCTACGGCACGATGGACTACGAAATGCTCGGCTACTTTCCGGCCGACCTCGTGCGGCTCGACATCCTCGTGGGAGGCAAGAAGGTCGACGCCCTGTCCATCATCTGTGACCGTCGCGATGCCGACCGCCGAGGCCGGGCGATCGTGAAGAAGCTTCGCGGCGAGATCGACCGTCACATGTTCGAGGTGGCTCTTCAGGCGGCGATCGGCACGCGGATCATCGCCCGCGAGACGATCTCGGCCCTGCGGAAAAACGTCACGGCCAAGTGCTACGGCGGCGATATCTCCCGCAAGAAGAAGCTGTGGGCCAAGCAGAAGGAGGGCAAGAAGCGGATGAAGAGCATCGGCTCGGTCGACATCCCACAGAAGGCCTTCATGGCGGTTCTCGATACCGGCACCGATCGCCAGTAGGAGCAGCGATGCTCTGGCTCAACAGGATGTTTTGGTCGGTCGCGTGGCTCGTGCTACGGCTGCGGTATCGCATCTCGCAGGACGGCTTCGAGCTGCTGAAAGACCTCCGTGGTCCGGTGCTCGTTCTCCCCAATCACCCGGGCTTCGTCGATCCGCCGATCGTGCTGGCACACGTCGGCCTGCGGCAGGCGCTGCGGCCGCTGGTCTACACGGGCACCTACCGGGTGCCGTTCCTCCTGCCTCTGATGAAGCTCGTGCGGGCCTTCGAGGTGCCGGAACTCTCCGCCCAGAGCCGGGAGGCTGCCGCCCGCACGAAACAGCTCATCGACACCGTGATCGGGGGCGTGAGGGCCGGTGAGAGTTTCTTGATTTATCCATCGGGCCGGCTCCAGCGGGGCAATCGCGAGGTGATCGGTTCGGCCCGGGTGGTCTATGAGCTGGTCTCGGGGTGCCCCGATCTCACGATCGTCCTGATCCGCACGCGTGGCGTGTGGGGCAGCCTCTTCAGTTGCGCCCGCGCGGGCGTACCCCCCAATCTGCCGCGGGTAGTGCTCGCCGCCGTCGGCTGGCTGCTCGCCGGGCTCGTGTTTTTTCTTCCCCGCCGCCGGGTCCACCTGCATGCCGAGGTGATGCCGCGGGAGCGGTTCCCCCTCGACTCACGCGAAGCCTTCAATCGGTTTCTGGAAGACTGGTTCAACCAGAATCCGGCGACCCACGATCAGGGTGAAGAGCCAACCTTCGTCCGCTAC
>JBIKNV010000007.1:0-19739 GCA_044358475.1 Pirellulales bacterium
CGCCGCCACCGTCGAGATCGACGAGGCCACCATCAATCCCAAGACGGTCGCGCTCGTCAACGATCTCGTGGCCTCGTTCCTCAAGCGGGAACTGTCCGGCGAGGAACGCACGAGCTCGATGCGGCTGGAGGATCTCGGCCTCGATAGCCTCGATCGCATGGAGCTGGCCCTGCGGATCGAGCAGCAGTTTGGGTTTCATTCCAGCACCGTCGCCGACACGCTCGGCCAGCTCTGGGCTCTCGCCAACGGCACGCTGCCCGCCGGGAAGGATGCTGCGCGACCGCTGGAGGCGCCGCCCGGCTGGTTCGCCACGCCACGCGGCAACGGGCGGCCGTCCACCGCCTTGCCACCCCAGTGGCTCTTGGGAACAACCGTGGCCGAGGCCTTCGTCCGCCGGGCGATCGAGCGGCCCGGGCAGGTGGCGACGGCCGACGGCGTGTCGGGCGCTCTCTCCTACCGTCGGCTCCTCGTGGCAGCGGGCCTCATGGAGCGCCGATTCGCGACCTACCCCGAGCAGCATGTGGGCGTCATGCTGCCGGCAAGCGTGGCGGCCGATCTTGTCTTCTTCGGGCTGCATCTGGCCGGCAAAGTGCCGGTCATGATGAACTGGACCACGGGCCCGGCCAACCTTGCCCACGGCATCCGCGTGACCGAGACACGGCGGATCATCACGTCGAAAAAGCTCGTCGACCGCCTCGGGATCGATGTCGAGGGAGCCGATTACGTCTTTCTCGAGGATCTCAAGGGGGGCATCGGCAAGGGTGAGGCCGTCTGCGCCCTGGCCGCTGCCAGGCTGGTGCCGCACCGCCGCCTCGACACGCTTCCCGCTCAGCGGGAGGACGATCCGGCCGTCTTTCTTTTTACGTCCGGCTCCGAAAGCGCCCCCAAAACGGTGCCGCTCACCCACCGCAATCTGCTCACCAACATCGTCGACAGCCTCGACGTGCTTCGGCCCGACCCGCACGACTCGCTGCTCGGCTTCCTGCCCCCCTTCCATTCCTTTGGGCTGACGGGCAACGTGCTCCTGCCACAGCTGGCCGGCATCCGCAGCGTGCGGCATGCCGATCCGACCGACGCCGCGGGCCTCGTCCGCATCATCGAGGCCTATCGGCCGTCGCTCGTGTTCACCACGCCCACCTTCCTCGGGTATATCCTCGCCAAGTGCCAGCGGGGTGAGCTGGCAAGCCTCCGCAAGATCATCACCGGCGCCGAAGCCTGCCCCCAGAAGACCTATGATCTCTGTCGCGAGAAGGCACCGGAGGCGGTGATCCTCGAAGGCTACGGGATCACCGAGTGTTCACCGGTGGTGGCGGCAAACCGGCTCGACAAGACAAAGCTCGGGACCATCGGGCTGCCCGTGAAGCACGTGGAGGCCCGTCTTGTCCATGAGGAGACGCAGCAACCGGTCGCTCCGGGCGAGACCGGGATGCTGCTGGTGCGGGGGCCGTCGGTGTTCAACGGGTACCACGGCTACGATGGGCCGTCTCCCTTCGTGGAATTCGACGGCGGGCAGTGGTATCGCACCGGCGACCTCGTGGCCGCCGACGACGACGGTTACCTGCGGTTTCGGGGGCGGCTGAAGCGGTTTCTGAAGGCGGGGGGCGAAATGATCTCGCTCCCGGCACTCGAGGAGCCGTTTCAGAAGCGGTTTCCCCCCGACGAAAACGGCCCCCGGGTGGCGGTCGAGGGCATCGAGACCGACGACGGTCGCCACATCGTGCTCTTTACCACGTTCGACCTGTCGCTCCGGGAGGCGGCCGAGATGCTGTTGGCCGACGGCCTCCGAGGCGTGATGCGGCTCGACGAGGTTCGCCGCCTCGACAGGATTCCCGTCCTCGGCACCGGCAAGACCGACTACACCGCCCTGCGGGCGATGTGTGGCCAGGCGGTCACATCCTCACACCGCGTCGGGCGAGTCGAATCTCCTGTACCTTGAGATCGATGAAATACTCGTACGTCGCCTGCAGCCGACAGTACACAAAGCCCGGCCAGCCGTCGAGAAACCCGCGACACCCGACGTAGAGCCACAGAAACTTCAACTGCGGCCGGAAGGGGAGCCGCCACGCCAACCTCTTGAGGGCCGCCCGCCGGGCGACCGGGTTGGAATCGACGAGATCACGAACGCTGACCGTGTCGCGCTCCCTGCTCATGACTGCCTCGATCGCCTCCCCTTGGGAATATTTATTGTGCTTGTCAATCCATTCTGTCAGTCCTTTGCTGAAGGAGAAATGGAGAAAGCGGTTGCCCAAATGCCCCACTGATCCAGCCACACGCGTGGTCACATTGGTGATCCGCTCGTAGGTCACGAAGGGCGGCCTGTAGAACCGCAGGATCGGCACCGGCGGATAGCAGCGGCGAATCAGCCGGCCCAGGAAAAAGTTGTCGCGGCCACAGTAAAACCCGACCCGCTCCTCGTGCGGATCCGCCGCGATGGCGCGGATCTCCTCTTCGAGCGCCGGCGTCATCCGCTCGTCTGCATCGAGGTAGAAGATCCACGGATGCCGAAAGTCGATCGTGGCCAACGCCCAATTGTGATGCGCTGCCCAGTTGTCGAACGCGCGCTGCTCGACGCGGGCCCCACGGCTGCGGGCCAGCTCCACCGTGCGATCGGTGGACAGACTGTCGAGCACGACGATGTCGTCGAATCCCGCGACCGAGTCGAGAACGGCCTCGATGTTCGTCTCCTCGTTGAGTGTGAGGATGAGGATCGAGATGCCGGGGGAGGAATCATGCACGGCAGGGGGGCTCGCTCACGAGGATGCGTGACGGCTCCCTGCCGAGGCGGGATTATTCGATCTCGCCTGCCGCTACGGCAAGCGCGAGGCTGGCCACCGTCGCACTCATCGCCGTCACGAGCAGGTCTGACACGGGTCCGGCCGCGTAGACAGCCAGGACACCGACCGGCCGGTCTGCCACCAGCAACGGATACCCGACGATGCTGCCGATCCCGTGGCTGGTCATGGCGGCCACGTCACACCCGTGCCAACCATCGCTGCCGGCAACCACCTGGCGGGGCTGCCTGTCACGGGCAATCGCCCCGAGCATCCCCTCGCCTACCTCGATGCCGGCCCGACGGAACCGCGGCTCGACATCCGGTCCGGCGGCGGCGAGCAATTCAAGTCGCGCTGCACCACCGTCGAGCCGCCAGACTTCCATGGCAATCACGCCCAACTGGATGACGCCCTCCTCCACAACATCTTCGAGCCGCTTCTGCAACCTTCCCGACGCCGTGAGAAAGAGTCCCGCCGCGGCGGCGAAGGCGGCGAGCGTCGCCCGCTCCGACTCGAGCCGCTGCCGCAGTTCTGCCGCCGCCACCCGCTCGCTCACGTCGCGGCCGGCGGCGTAGATCACGCCCTCCTCGGGCACCGCGCGGGCATTCCACTCGAGCCACAGGTAGCTGCCGTCGGCACATCGATAACGATTCAGAAAGTCACTGGTCAGTTCGCCGCGCGACAGCCGCGCGATTTCGGTGAGCGTCCGCTGCCGGTCGTCAGGATGGACGAGTTCGATGAATCGCTGCGCCTTGAGTTCCTCAGCGGTGAACCCGAGCCGCCGGGGAAAGTTTTCGTTCGTTCGTTGAAAATAGCCGTTGATGCCGGCAATGCAGAAGAGATCGACGGAGAGGTCAAAGAAACGGACGAGCTCTTGTTCGGCCCGCCGCTGGCCCGACTCGAGATACTCGGTGAGCACGTCCCCGACCTCCCGGGCATCGGCTGGCCGATCATCAGGGTCGACCGCCAAGCACCGCTTCGCGAGCATGACGACGGGCAAAGGGGCGCCGCAGGCGTCGAGCCGCTCCAGCGTTGCGGCCGTGTCGCCAGCCGCCGCCAACTTCCAGCGGGCGTCGGCATCGGGTGCGGTGAATGTCGCGGTGCCGGTGAGGATCTCGCAGAGGATGCTGCCGAGCCCGAACACGTCGGCCCGGCGGTCGAGGCGGGCCACCTCGCCGCGGGCCTGCTCGGGCGCAAGATACGACGGCGTGCCAAACACCGTGCCCGCGATCGTGCTTTGCGACTGCGTCGGCTCCTCAGTGGCAGTCTTGACCGGCACGGTCACGTCGACGTCGTCGACGATGTCAATGTCGTCGTCAGCGTCAATCATCTTCGCCACGCCCCAGTCCATCACGGTCACCACGCCAAACGGCCCCACCATGATGTTGGAGGGCTTCAAGTCGCGGTGGATAACGCCTGCGCCGTGAGCGCTCGCCATCGCCTGGCAGGCGTCGTGAAACACTGCCAGCAGGGCCGGCAGGGCAGCGACCCGGTCGGTCATGTCAGCCAGCACCTGCTTGAGCGTGCGGCCGGAGAGTAGCTGCATGACGATAAAGGCTTCGTCGTCCGCGGCCACATCGAACTCGTGGATCGTGACGATACCGGGATGCTCGAGGCGGCTGGCGATGCGGGCCTCGCGGAAGAAGCGTTGGAGGCCGCCCGCCATGGCGTGCTGGGATCGGTCCATGATCTTGATCGCCACCGACCGCTGAAGATGGGCGTCCCAGCCTTCGTAGACGACGCCCATACCGCCACGGCCCAGTTCGCGGTCGATGAGATATCGCTGGCCAGGCCCACCGCCAGTCTGGGCAGCGAATGGTTTCCAGCCGGGATCGGCGTCACCGTCGGCCAGGTGAAATGCGGTGGCATCATCGCCCGTTGCGGCCTGCCTCCCGGGCCGGCTTCCCGTGAACGAGATCGTGATCTTGTCGTCCATGCAGAGAGCGTCCCGGCAAACAAAAACGAAGCCTCGAGGCCCCGGGATGATACCTGTCAGACGGGCGCTGCCGCGACCGAGACCGCCTGCCAGCCGGCATTGCGGGCGGCGGCGATATCGAGAATCGGATCGTCCCCAAAGAGAACGAGTTCTTCCGGCCGCCTGCCCAGCCGCTGCTCGACCGCACGAAAAAACTCCGGTGCCGGCTTCCGCCAGCCCAGCTCCGATGACGCAAAGACGTGGTCGGCCAGAGTGAGGGGCTCGACCACCCGGGCGATCTCGAAGAGCCGCTCATCGAAGTTGCTCGCCAGCGCCACCTCGCCACCGGCCCGCTTCACATCCTCGACCCGCTGCATGCTTTCGGGCAGCGGTCGCCAGGCCTCGGGCTGCGCAAAATGTTCCCACAGATCGACGAAGATCGCGTTGCTCGCTGGCGATCCCTCGAACACATCCTCGACGATGCCTCGCCACCGTTCGATCTCACGACCGCGGCTCGTCGCAAAGGCAGGCGTCGCGGCGGCGTCGATCGACTCCTGCCGTCGCCAGGCCACGGCAAACCGGTTGGAGATCACGTCCTCGACGAGTTCGACTCCGTGCCGTCGCCCAGCCTCAGCGTAGGCCCTGCTCACCCGCGGCCAGGGCTCCACGAGCGTGCCGACCACGTCGAAGACGACGACTTTCACCGTTAGCGCCTCGGAATGAATCCCAGATCGAGACCGAATACGAACATCATCAGCGTGAGGATCAATGCCAGCCCAAGATACGAGAGCGCGCCGACCACGTTCTCGCTCGGCGGCTTGCCACGCACCAGCTCGTACAGCAAGAAAACCATATGCCCGCCGTCGAGAACGGGGATGGGCAAAAAATTCACGACCGCCAAATTCGCACTGAGCATCGTCAAAAACAGCAACAGCCGGCTGAAACCCTCCTCGGCAGACCGGCCGGCCTGCTTGGCAATTTCGATCGGTCCGCCGAGCAGCCGTGGGCTGATCTGGCTGCTGGTGAGCTTGCCCAAAAACCGATAGACGAGCGACAGGTCTTCCATTGCCTTGCGGCCACCGCTGGCCAGTGCCGCGGCCACGGAGCCCGCCTTGACGAGCTTGGAGACGGGCTTGAAGACCAGCCCACGGTCAATCACGAACCGCTCGACTTCCGCCGCGGGATCGAGTTCCACATCGCGGGCCAGGCCGTCGGACCCCTCGACCACCAGCTGCACTTGCGTGCCTGGCGCCACCTGCTGCAGCACGGCCACGCAATACGGCCAACTCGGCGACCGCTCGGAAAGCTCGAGGCCAGCGTCTTCCGGATTGGCTGCCTCGCCCGGCTCGATGAACCGGGCCCGGATCACCTTCTCGCCCACCTTCACGCCCGCCGCCTCGGCCGGGCTGCCTGGCTCAACCGCGGCGATCGTCGTCTCAATAGCCACCGCCAGCCCCAGCGACGAGATCGCCACCGGGCTCGCCGGCCATCGCGGCTCCTCGATCCAACTCACCTCCCGCGGCACCACGGAGAGCGTGGCCGGCTCGGCGCCGTCACGGACGACCTCGATCGCGACGGCCTCGCCGGCCTTGCGTCGCAGCAAGGCGTCGAGGGCGAGCACGTCGACGACCGGCTTGCCGTCCAGCGATACGAGCCGGTCGCCAGGCCGGAAGCCTGCCGCAGCTGCCGGCGAAGCAGCCTGCACCGCCTTGACTGCTCCAGCCGCCATGATGATCCCGAGCGTCCGCCGCGGTTGCGGCGGCAGCGTGATGTCGAGGTTGCCGTTGGAAGCCGCGTCGCCGGCCTGTCGCCTGACGCTGAGCGTCACCTGCTCGCTCGGTGTGCTGGCCAACGCCGCGATCAACTCGGCGTAGCTGGAGACAGCCTTGCCATTGACCGCGCGAATCGTGTCGCCGGCTGCGAAGGGGGGCTCTGCCTCGGCCGCTGCGCCCGGCAGCCGCGGCGAGATATCGTCGGGGAGCGTGACCGAAAAGGGGCTTGTGACCCCGACGGTCGGCACGCCGAGATCGGTGTCGGGATGGAGCACGACCGATTCGGTCGTGCCATCGGCCGGCCGATGAATCGTAAAGGCCACGCCCTTCTCGACATCGCCAAGCGTCACGCCGTTACGGAGGTCGGAGAAGATCGGATTCTTACGGCCACCGATCGCGGTGATCTCGTCGCCGGTGCGCAGGCCGGCCCGCCAGGCGGCTCCACCGGGGCGGACGCTCGAGATCTCGCAGGTCATCTCCTCGATGCCGAGGCCGAAGGCCAGCGCCGCCATGAGCACCGCGAAGATCACGTTCATGATCACTCCAGCGGAGATGATTGCCATTCGCTTCGGCACGCTCTGCGCGGGATAGCTCCGCGGATCCCAGGCCGGGTGCGGGTCGCTCGTCGGCTCCGGGGGCAGGTCGCCGGAAAACTCGGCCTGGCGGGCCCGCTGCGCCTCGCGGGCGGCGGCCGCCGGGTTGTCGTCCTGGCCGAGCATCTTCACATAGCCGCCCAGCGGCAAGGCCCCGATGCCGTATTCGGTCTCACCCCACTTGAAGCTCGCCAGCTTCAGGCCGCCGATGTCGAAGCCGAGATAAAACTTCTCGCACTTCACGCCGCAGGCCTTGGCGACGAGGAAGTGCCCCAGTTCGTGGACGAAGATCACGAAGCCCAGGCCGCCGGCCACCTGCAGGATCACGCCCCAGCTCGCGGGCTGGAGGATCCAGGGGAGCCCCGCCTCGGCGGCCAACAAGGCCGTTCCACACGCCATCAGACACACGCCCACTTCATGACCTCCTGTCTGGCCCAGCCATCGAGGCGACGGACTTCGTCGAGCGATGGCTCAGGTGAATACGGATGCTCATCGAGCACCCGTCTGCAGATCTCGGCAATGTCGGTAAATCGCAATTCGCCGTCGAGAAAGCCGCGGACAGCCTCCTCGTTGGCGGCGTTGAGCACGGCGCCGCACGTGCCACCGCGGATGGCGGCCTCGTGGCCGAGCTGCACGGCTGGAAACCGTTCGGGATCGGGCGGCTCAAACTCGAGCGCGACGCTCTGCGTGAAGTCAAACTTCCGCGCAGGGCACGCAAACCGTTCGGGATAGGCCAGCGCGTACTGGATTGGCAACCGCATGTCGGGCGGGCTCAACTGCGCCACCACCGAGCCGTCGACAAACTCGACCATCGAGTGCACGATCGACTGCGGATGAATGACCACGTCGAGCTTTTCTCCCGGCAGCCCGAAGAGCCACCGCGCCTCGATGAGCTCCAGGGCCTTGTTCATCATCGTGGCCGAATCGATGGTGATCTTCGGACCCATCGACCAGGTCGGGTGCTTGAGGGCCTCCTCACGAGAGACACTCGTGAGCGTCTCCACGGGCCGCCGTCGGAAGGGGCCGCCGCTGGCGGTGAGCACGATCCGTGCCACCTCGGCGGGCATGCCGCTGCGGAGGGCCTGATGGATCGCCGAGTGCTCGCTGTCGACCGGCACGATGCTGCCGCCGGTTCGCGCGGCCAACTCGGTCACGAGCGGACCGGCCATCACGAGCGTCTCTTTGTTGGCCAACGCGACGGTCTTGCCCGCTTCCAGAGCCGCCCATGTGCTCCGCAGACCCGCTGCGCCCACGATCGCCGACACGACACGGTCGATCTCCGGAGCCTGAACGAGTTCATCGAGGGCCTCGGGGCCGACGGCCAGCCGTGTGCCCCGGGGCAGGCTGGCTGTGTCAAGGCAGGCGGCCGCCTCCGGGTCGATCACCACCACCCACTGTGGGCGACAGGCACGGGCCTGTTCCACGAGCTGGTCGACGCTGCGATGGGCGGCGAGCAGGAAGGCGGAAAACCGCCCCTGCGACGCGGCGATCACGTCGAGCGTGCTGGTACCAATGCTCCCTGTCGAGCCGAGCACGGCCACGTGCAGTGGCGACATATCGCCGGTCGGACTGTCGGTGGTGGAGACGGGTGGAGGCACGGAGACGAAGCCAGGGCCGAGCCTCGATCAGGTCGCTGGAGTCGAGGCGGCGTGGGGCGATTGAACCGCGGATGTTCCGAGCCTCAAAGTGTAGGCCGCGGGGAATGAAACTTCCACAATGACAATCGTATCCGGAGCGTTTGTCGCGGGCTTTGGGGGTGCGTAGGATGACTCCTCCGGGCGGCCGAGTACTGCCGCCCGTGCGATGTCGGCTTTCCCCTCTCGAGCACACACGACTCACCACCTGCATGGCGAAGAAACGCGACGGATCCGGGAAACGTGGCGGCGACCGCCGCTCATCCATGGGCGGATCGAACCTGGTTTGGTCCTTGATTGCGGCCGCCGTGGCCGGCTTGTTTGCGTTGAGCCTGCTGGGCACGACACCCGAGGTCGAACTCTCCTACAGCGACCTCGAAAAACTGATCCGAGCCACGGGCCGCAGTGACGCCGATCCGGCGGCCGCGCCCCGGTTCATCGAGGTGCCCCGCCGTGGTGGCACCGGCAGCGACGTGGCGCGATACGCCGACCTGCAAGACGTGGTGATCGGCGCGTTCCAGGTGTCGGGCACCGTGCGCGAACTGCCGCTCTCCGGTGGCGACGACCTGCAGCCGGGGAGTGTCCGGCAGCGGCTGGCACCGGCCAGCGGGCTGCGTCGCTTCTCCACCTCGAAGCTGCCGAGCGAAAACTCGGAAGGCCAGCTTTCTAAACTGCTTGCCGAAAACGGCGTGCCCTTCAGCTACGAACAGCCCCCCAGCCCGTGGCGAAACTGGATGCCGATGCTCTTCATCACGGGCCTCTTCGGGCTCGTCTTCTGGCTCATGCTCCGCAAGGTCGGCGGCGCGGGAAGCCCGATGGCCTTCGGTCGCAGCCGTGGCAAGATGTACGCCCAGGAAGACCTCGGCATCACGTTCGATGATGTGGCGGGAATTGATGAGGCTGTCGAGGAGCTCCGGGAGGTCGTCGAGTTTCTGCGCAACCCCGAGAAATACCAGGTACTCGGTGGCCACATCCCCAAGGGCGTGCTGCTGGTGGGCCCGCCCGGCACGGGCAAGACACTCCTTGCCAAGGCGATCGCCGGTGAGGCGGGCGTGCCCTTCTTCGGCCTGTCGGGCAGCGACTTCGTGGAGATGTTCGTGGGTGTCGGTGCCGCGCGGGTGCGTGACATGTTCCAGCAGGCCGCGGCCAAGGCGCCCTGCATCATCTTCATCGATGAGCTCGACGCCCTCGGCAAGACCCGCGGCACGAGCGTTGTGGGGGGCCACGACGAGCGGGAGCAGACGCTCAATGCGCTGCTCGTGGAGATGGACGGCTTCGGCAGCAACTCCGGCGTGATCGTGCTGGCGGCGACCAACCGCCCCGAAACACTCGATCCCGCCCTGCTCCGCCCCGGGCGATTCGACCGCCACGTGCTCGTCGATCGGCCCGACGTCCGCGGACGGGAGGCGATCCTGCGGGTGCACGTGCTCAATGTGAAGCTCGATCCGAACGTCGACATTTCCCAGATCGCCCGGATCACGTCGGGCTTCGTGGGGGCCGACCTCGCCAATCTCGTCAACGAGGCGGCGTTGCTGGCCGCCCGCAACAACAAGTCGGCCGTCGGCATGGACGAGTTCAACGAGGGCGTGGAACGGGTCACGGCCGGGCTCGAGAAGAAGAAGCGGGTCATCCACGAAGACGAAAAGAAGCGGGTCGCTTACCATGAGGCGGCGCACGCCCTGGTGGCTTTCTCACTGCCCAACACCGACCCGGTCCACAAGGTGTCGATCATCCCTCGTGGCCTGGCGGCGCTCGGCTACACGATGCAGCGGCCCGAGGACGACCGCTACCTGCTCACCCAGTCGGAACTGGAGAGTCGCATCCAGGTGCTGCTGGCCGGGACGATCGCAGAGGAGATGGTCTACGACGACGTCTCCACCGGCGCTCAAAACGACCTCGAGCGGACAAGCGAGATCGCCCGCGCGATGGTGATGGACTATGGCATGAGCCAACTGGGCAGGGTGACCTACCGGGAGAATCCACGGTCACCGTTTTTGGCGGCCGCAGGCTCCGACCTACCGCACGCCCGCTCGCACAGCGAGGAGACGGCCCGGGAGATCGACGAGGAAGTGAAGCGGATCGTCGATAGGTCGATCGAGCAGGTGCGACGAATCCTCGAGACCCGCCGGGCGGCGCTCGAGGCGATCACGCAGCGGCTCATCGAGACCGAGGTGATCGGCGGCGACGAACTCAAGGCGATCATTGAGCGGTCAGTGGCCGCCCCCCAAATCGTGCCAGGAACAGCCGCCGAGCGGCGTGCCGCACGGCCGCCGCAGGGCGAACCGGCCGAGTCGCCCGTGCCTCAGGCAGACGCCGGCCCGTAGCACGGGCTTCAGGCCGTCGAGCGTCAGTCCTTGATCAACGCCTTCGGCAGCGTCGCGAAGTTGAGGATCGTCACGGCACCGGCGGAGATCAGCGTCCACGGCGCCCAATCGGGGGCCGTGAAGACGTGCGAACTACCGCGTCCGTTCAAGGGAAGGACTGTGGCCGAGTCGATCACCAACAGTTCGATGCCGAGGACACAGGCAAACAGCCCAGACGCGAGAAAAAAACTTTTCCACATGATGTCGGGGGCGCACCCGTGGGGGCGCGGTCGTTCTCCGTCACAAGCTCCCCGGCCACGAGGAGTCTGCGGGAGGCATCGACACGCCAGGCTGCCGAAGTTCAGCCAGTGCGACTATGCGACGACTGTGCCGGTTGTGAGGCCTGTGCGACAGGCCACAGCCGACTGATCGAAGCCCGTACCCGCCCCCCGATCCCTGGCCTACACTTCAGGAAGTCTTCCTCTCATGGTCACCACCCGTCTCCAGCCAACGCGCGATACCGTCCTCTACGACGGCCGCTGCCGATTCTGCCGCAGCCAGATCGCTCTGCTGCGGTCGCTGTCGCTCTCCCGCCGGCCCGACTTCATTTCGCTGCACGATCCAATCGTGGCCGAGCGGTTCCCCGAACTCTCCCACGATGACCTGTTGCGGCAGATGTACGTGATCGATCCGCAGGGCCAGGCCCACGGCGGTGCGGAGGCAGTCCGCTACCTCTCACGACGGCTGCCACTGTTGTGGCCGCTGGCCGCCCTGCTGCACATCCCGGGCTCGCTGCCGGTGTGGAAACGCCTCTACGCCTTCATCGCCCGCCACCGCCTCTCGATCGCCGGCTCCTGCGACGACGGGAATTGTCGCGTCCGGTAGCGTCTTCCCGTCCCACAGGAAGCCGCCGGGCGCAAGCCGGCGGGATGACGCACCAGCCCGCGCCGCCACTGCCCCCGGGCTTGCGCCCGGGGCTTCCTGGTGCAGGGCACAACGAACCGGTCCCACAGGAAGCCGCCAGGCGCAAGCCGGCGGGATGTCGCACCAACCCGTGCCGCTGCGGTCACTCCGCCGCCGCGTCACGAACCTTGAAAAACATCAGGTGCTGCCAGGGGAGGCGATCGTATTCGCGGGCCAGTTCGAAGCCGTTGGCCTCCAGCTCCAGCCGCACCTGTGCCTTCGTCATCTTGTGAAGCGGCTTGATCGGCACGGCCGGATCCTCGCCACGAAACTCCGCGAGCACCAACTGGCCGTCCTCGGCGAGGCACTCACGAATCCTTACCAGCATCTCGACCGGATGGGAAAACTCATGATACACGTCGACGCAGAGCACCATGTCGACGCCCTCGTCAGGTAGCCGCGGATCGATGACGGTGCCGAGCACGGGCTTGATATTCACGAGGCCGGCCACGGCCGCCCGACCGGAGAGCATCTTCAGCATCGGCGGCTGGATATCGACCGCATAGACCGTGCCCGTCGGGCCGACGAGTTGGGCCAGTTCCAATGTGTAGAAACCATTGCCGCAGCCCATGTCGCAGACGACCTGCCCCGGCTTGATCGCCAAGGCCTCGATCAGTTGTCGGCAATCTTCCTCACGCTGCCGGCTTTCCCGCACCAGCCAGGGAGCACCCGAGTAGTGCATCGTCTGCGCGATTTCGCGGCCCATGTAGAAGGGCTGGGCCGGCGGGATCTCGGCGGTGCGGTCGATCTTGAAGTCAATCCGTGGCGGCTTTGCCTCTGGGGCTGGGGCCTGCGCGACCGCCGGCACGCCACGGGCGGCGAGCGCGACGACAAGGAGAAGGGAGAGCCGCTTCCACATGTCACGAGTATAGGCTCTCAGCATGAGCAGCGCCACACGACGGGCGACCGCATCGCTGGAGGCGATGCCCACTTCCAGCCGGAGGCCGGCCAGCGAAGCGAGGCCAGGATGGCGAGCTTCGTGTGAAATAGGCAACTCACGCCGCAACCGCGTCGAGGGCGGGCTGGTCAGCATCGTCGTAGTAGCTCACCACGGTGATGCCGCTGCGCAGGGCGTAGTCGGCCAGCTCGTCGGCGTCGACGAGGATCGTCTTGCCCGCCTCGACGGCCAGGACGGTCGCGCCGGCCGCCCGCAATGATTGCAGCGTGCCGATGCCGATCGTCGGCATGTCAAACCGCAGATCCTGCTGCGGCTTGGCCACCTTGACCACCACCATCCCCCCGGCCGGACAGAACCGACCTGCCCGGCGGATGCACTCGTCGGTGCCCTCGATCGCCTCGAGCGCGATCGGTGCCCGATTCTTCACCACCACCGTCTGGCCGATGTCGAGCCGGCCGAGTTCCTTGGCCAGCCGCCAGCCAAAGGCGACGTCGGCGAGCTGGGCCCTCGTCAGCGGCCGCCCCGCGAGCACGCCACCGGAGGCCAACAGTTCCGTCGCCAAATCAGTGGCCGGCACGATCCGTACGCCGGCTGCGTCGAAGGCGTTGGTGATCGCACCGAGGAGCGAGTCGTCGCGATTGTCCCGCCGCTGCGAGACGAAGTGAGGCCAAAAGGTCTTCAGCCCCGTCCAGTCGGGAAGGTGCCGCAGCCAGGCGTGCTTGGCAAAGAGTTTCGTCTTGTGAATCTTGCCGGCCATGGTGGCACGGCTGCAGCCATGCCGCTTGAAGAAGTCGATCGCCTTGCCGATCTCGGCCACGCCGACAAAGCCATGGTGGTCGGCCAGACCCTCGAGCGCGGCGTCGGCATGGTCGCGGATCGACAGGATCGCGGTACGGCCACCCCGGCGACGCACCGCCTCCGCAACCGCCACCGGATAGCGGCCCCACCCCGCCAGGATGCCGACGGTCTCGCCAGCAAGACTGTGCATGTCACCGGCCATCATCATGCCGCCTCCGCGGCTCCCGCGCGGCCCCGGCCGGTGACCGCCGGCGGGCCGGCCTGTTCGAGGATCTCGATGCGGGCGGTGAGCTTCTTCAAGTCTTTTCGCATCTCGGGAAGTTTCGTCATCGTCGCCAGTTGAAGCTTGCGCTCACGGAGTTCGATCGCCGGCTCACCGAGCACGGTGATCCCGGGGGCCACGTCGTTGGACACGCCGGAGCGGGCCCCGAGCACGGCGCCGTCGCCGATGTGCACATGGTCCCGCACACCGCACTGCCCGGCCATCACGACCCAGCTGCCGGTGCTCGTGCTGCCCGCCACTCCCACCTGCGAACAAATCATGTTGGTAGCACCGATCTGGCAGTTGTGGGCGATCATCACGAGGTTGTCGATCTTCGTACCGCGCCCGATCACCGTCGGCCCGTAGGTGCCGCGGTCGATCGTGGTGTTGGCGCCGATCTCGACGTCGTCCTTCACCTCGACCCAGCCAAGTTGGGCCGAGAGCGCATAGGCATCGCCGCTCACCCTGTAGCCGAAGCCATGGGCGCCGAGGACGGCACCGGAATGGATGATGCACCGCTGCCCCACGACCGTGTCGGGATAGAGCACGGCATTGGGAAAGATCTCAGTGCCGGCCCCGATGCGGCAGCCGGCCATGATGCGGGCGCCCGAGTGGATCGTGGCGCCGGAGCCGATCTCCACGTCGGCTCCGATCGAGGCGAGCGGGTGGATGTCGACATCAGCTGCCAGCCGTGCAGTTGAGTCGATGGCCGCCTGCGGGCTCACGCCTGACCGGGCCTTCGCCCGCGGTGGCCGGAAGTGGGTGATCGTGGCGGCGAAGGCGGCATGCACGTCGGCCACCTCGATCGTGGGCCGATCGAGTGGACCGGATCCAGCCGGCACGATTGCTGCAGCGGCCTTGCTCTTTTCGAGCAGATGCAGCTTGTCAGCGGCATCGACGAGCGTGATCTCACTGGGGCCGGCCAGTTCGAGTGTGGCGGCGCCGGTGATCTGCCGGGTCGTGTCGCCGGTCGGCGTGCCACCGACATGCGTGGCCAGCGCCGCGAGGGTGATCGCCATCGAAGGGTCTCCAGGGGGACGGTCCGCAAACGGCGGAGGGCGGAAAGATAGGAGGCTTGGGCCGGTGTCGCAAGGCGTTTTCAGCCCGCGAAAAAACGCCGGTTGGCAGCCGCCAGCATCGCTGCCACCAGCACCGCCCGGACCGTCCACAGCACGGTCCGCACCCAGTTGCTCGCGACGAGTCGCTGGTGGGCGGCGGCATCCCAGCCGGCCGAGAGCCTCTCATGCAGCGGCACCTGCACGAGAAACGTGCTGGCGTGAATCCCCAGGAGCACGACACACGCTGACCAGACCAGCCACGGCGGCACACCCGGTGGCCGCCGCCACAGGAGGATCGCCGCGGTGATGCTTTCCACGAGCATCGCGGGGATCACCACCATACCCGTTCGCTGCCGATGCCGTTCTTCCCAGGCCGCGAAGTCGTCGTGCGGCCAGCCGGCCATGAGCGGGTAGTGCACGAGTTGCACGTACCAGATCACACCCGCCATGAAGGCGGTGGCGGTGAGGTTCACGATGAGCGTGGTGCGTTCGAACATGAGGCGACGATCCGCTTCTGGAGTCTACACGATGCGCGTCGCGGCTGGACGATGCGACGGTGCAGTGCTGCCCACGCCCCGTCGCCGGACGCTCGCGACGGGCATCGTGCCCGTCGCTCTCTCCCTGCCAGCTGCGCTCTCGGCATCCATGCCTCCGCTTGCTGCCAAGGCCGGCTCTCGGGGCATGGGCAGCCCTGCACCTCCCCGATTTCAGATCTGAAGAGGCCAATTGACGGCATGTGCCACGAGCAATTAGCCCGGTCGGCCTTTCACGTCGGCGAGGCCGCCGTCGATGCCGATCACCTGGGCGGTCACCCAGCTTTGCTGCGGGTCGAGCAGCCAGGCGATTCCGCGGGCCACGTCCTCGGGTTCGCCGAGGCGGCCGAGCGGGTGCATCGCCACCGAGGCCTTCTCGGCCAGTTCGCTCGCCACGAGGCCAGCGGCCAGCGGCGTTCGGGTGAGCCCCGGGGCGACGGCATTGAACCGGATTTTCTGCCGGGCATACGTCGCGGCGGCTGACAGCACGAGCCCGATGATGCCCGCCTTCGCAGCCGCGATCGCCTCGTGGTTGGGCAGGCCGATCCGCGCCGCCGCGCTCGACACGAGCACGACCGCGCCGCCGTCAGCTTTCATCAGCCGGCCCGCGGCTCGTACACAACCGAAGGCACTGGTCAGATTCGTGGCCAGCGTGGCGTTCCAATCGGCGGTGCTCGTGAGGTGGGCTGGCTTCAGCAGGATCGACCCCACGCAGTTGGTGATGCCAGTCAGGCCGCCGAGATCCACTGCAGCGGCATCGGCCACGACGTCGATGGCGTCGGGATCGGTCGCCTCGACCGTGCCCCACGGCATCCCGAGTTCAGCGGCGACCGACTGAAGCCGGGTCGTATCACGGCCGGCCAGAAATACGCGACCACCACGAGCCACGATCAGTCTGGCGACTGCCGACCCGATGCCACCACCGCCACCGAGGATGAGGACGCGTTCGCTCACACTACAGCCAGTTGTCGACCGTGTGTTCGAGCTTCACGTCGGCAGCCATGTCGCGGAGTTTGTCCATCGCCCGCGTTTGAATCTGCCGAATCCGCTCCTTGCACACGCCCATCTCGGAGCCGAGTTCGCGAAATGTCCGCGGCGGCTTGCCGTCGAAGCCGAAGCGGGCCACCACGATCTGCTTTTCCCGCGGCTCGAGGTCGCTGAGAAACTTCTGAAAGAGCTGCTTGAGCTCGGCGATCTGCTCGGAAGAGCAGTACTCGTGGGGCGAAAGTTCCTCGGCACGGTCCTTCAGGGATTCCTCCGTCGGCACGAACCGCGACCGCAGTTGACGCGACTTTTGCGAGACCCGGAAGAAGTGCCGCTGGACCGCATACGTGGCATACGTGCTAAACCGGTTGCCCAAGGCGAAGTTGAACTTTTCTACCGCCCGCATGAGGGCCACATTGCCCTCGCTCACGAGTTCCTCGAACGAATTCCCCGGGTCGACGAATTTCTTGGCGATCGACACGACAAGCCGCAGATTCGACGTGATGAGAATCGCCTTCACCGTCTCAGCCTCGGTCAGCCAGCCCTCAATCTGCTCGATCTGGCGGAGTGTGGCCCGCTTTCGATCCAGTCGGCCCCGGGCGGTGGCTGCTCGAAACTTCAGCCAGTTCATCCGGCGGAAGTAAAACTGTTCCTCCTCCTTGGCCAGCAGCCTGGTCTGGTAGAGGCTGGCGAGGTAGGGCGTGAGTCCCGATGGTGCAGAATCGCCCGACGACTCCAAAGGTCGATCAGCCTCGATGGGCGGGTCGCAGGCAAGACGCTCGGCGTCGGCTTTCAGAAACTGCCGGCAGGGAATGTAGTCAATCTCCCGCTCAAAGAACTGCCGCCGCCGTTCACGGAGCAACTCGATCTGCTGGGCTTTGGCCTTTTTTGACAGAGGACGTTTCGTCGGGGACGTTGACCGGGATTGAGCGGGACGTCTGGGCAGCCGCTGTGCATGCGCGATCACGAAACCCTCCTGTCAAAAACGACATCAAGACGCTGAAAAGCAGAGACCGGCGGGAGGCAGGCCGAAGTCGGCCCGCCCTTCAGAAGAAACCGCACAACCAGCCCCGCCGTAACAGCCCTGAAAAACCGGTGGAAGCCACGGGCTATTCGAGGAGTGTCCCCGGCAGAAAGGGTTCGCCACGGTTCTGGCGAACGACGTTGTCCACAGTGACCCGAGCAGTCTCACCGAGAGTCTCGCGGGCCAGAAACACCTGATGCGCCGTGATCGGCACGTTGGAAAACATCAGCAGTCGGGAGAGTTGGTCATCCTGGACCACCCGACCCGACCGGCCCCGGCCGCAGCGATCATGAATACGCGACCATTGGGGCTTTGAGTCATTGACGGCGATTGCAGGCATGACCAAACCTCCAAGGCGGCCGTCGGCGTACCAGACGGTCTTGTCTCGCCCGCCTGACCAACTGATCCGGCGGTATGCTCAGGGCATGCCTCGTCACCTGATCCTTGTCCTGGGCGACCAGCTCGACCGCTCGAGCGCGGCCTTCGATGGATTTGACCGGCGTTGCGACCGCGTCTGGATGGCGGAGGTAGCTGAGGAGTCGACCCACGTCTGGACCCACAAGGCGCGGATTGCCGTCTTCCTCGCCGCCATGCGGCACTTTCGTGACGGGCTCGCGCAGGAGCGGATCGACATCGACTACACCGAGCTCGAGGCGACGCCTGCTGCTCAGGAGCCGGCCACGCTCGCCGCCGCCCTCGAGATGAGCCTCGCGCGGGCTGCCAAGGCGCAGCAACGTCCGGAGCGACTGGTCGTCGTCGAGCCAGGGGAGTGGCGGGTGCAGGAGGCGGTCAAGGCAGCGGCGGCGAAGGCCGGTCTCCCGCTCGAGATCCGCCCCGACCGGCATTTCTTCTGTTCGCGGGAAGATTTCGCCGCCCACGCCAAGGGCCGCAAGCAGCTGCGGCTGGAATATTTCTACCGGCCGCTGCGGGAGAAGTTTGGCGTGCTCATGGAGGATGGCGAGCCGGCCGGCGGAGCCTGGAACTTCGACGCCGACAACCGCGGTGCGTTTCCCAAGGCTGGCCCTGGAAAACTTCCCGCCCCGCGGCGGTTCCCACCCGACGCCACCACCCGCGGCGTGATCGACGTGGTGAATGCGCGGTTCGCCGCTCATCCCGGCTGCCTCGACGACTTCGACTGGCCGGTGACGCCGGCCGATGCCCGCAAGGCCCTCGATGATTTTCTCGCCCATCGCCTGGCAAACTTCGGCCAGTATCAAGACGCGATGTGGACGGGCGAGCCGTGGCTCTATCATTCGCGGCTTTCGCAGGCGATGAACATGAAGTTGCTCGACCCCCGGGATGTCGTGCGTGGGGCCGAGAAGCTCTGGCGGGCTGGCAAGGCGCCGCTGGAGGCGACGGAGGGCTTCATTCGCCAGGTGATCGGCTGGCGGGAGTATGTCCGCGGCGTCTACTGGCACTTCATGCCGGACTACGTCGACCGCAATGCCCTCGGGGCCGAGCTCCCGCTGCCGGATTGGTATTGGACGGCGGCGACGGAGATGAACTGCCTCAAGGACGCCCTCGGGCAGACGCTCCGCTACGGCTATGCCCACCACATCCAGCGGCTGATGGTGACGGGGCTCTTCGCGTTGTTGCTTGGCGTGAAGCCGCAGCAGGTCCACGAGTGGTACCTCGCCGTGTACGTCGATGCGGTGGAGTGGGTGGAGCTGCCGAACACGCTCGGCATGAGCCAGTTTGCCGACGGGGGCGTGATGGCGTCGAAGCCTTACTGTGCTACCGGCGCCTACATCGACCGCATGAGCAACGCCTGTCGGGGCTGCCGGTTCAAGCCGAAAGTTGCCTCAGGGCCGGATGCCTGTCCGTTCACCACGCTCTACTGGGATTTTCTGGCGCGGCACGAGAAGCTACTGGCGAAAAATCCACGGATGACGATGCAACTCAAAAACCTCAGTCGCAAAGATCGCGACGAACTCCACATGATCCGCCGCCAAGCGGATGCATTGCGCGGGTAATGGGCCCACGCATAGCCGCCAGGTGCCAGCATCCCCCAGTCAGCCGCCAGGCGCAAGCCGGCGGGATGACGCGCCAACCGGCGCCGCCGCAGCCACCGGGCTCGCACCCGGTGCTTCCTGTGTGGTCAGCACAAGCAAGCCGCCAGGCGCAAGCCGGCGGGATGACGCGCCAACCGGCGCCGCCGCAGCCACCGGGCTCGCACCCGGTGCTTCCTGTGTGGTCAGCACAAGCAAGCCGCCAGGCGCAAGCCGGCGGGA
>JBIKNV010000104.1:0-7879 GCA_044358475.1 Pirellulales bacterium
CGCGATCAACGCCTGATCATCGATCGGCTGACGGGCCTCCGACAGGATGTGGAGGAGGGCAAAAATCCTGAGAAACTGCTCGTGGCGGGCAAAGTTGCTAGACATGCTGTACTCGCAGAGGATTGACCTCGCTTTGGTACAGCCAGACAGAACTCGAACGCTAGCCGAACCCCCACTTGTCCGACCGCACCAGAATCAAGCAATCGACCACACTGATCGGCACGGTTGGCCTAAACCCCTCCCCAGAAGGGTCTGGTTTCAATGAACCATCGGCCCTTGGTCGTCACGCCGCCGAACGGCCGGCAGCGTGACGGCTCTCCATGCTCGCGTGCCACACCTCCGCTGCCTCGACCAGTCGATCGATCATCGACATCAGCTGCAACTGGGTGAGGGAACCGTCTTCGACAATCGTCTCCACGACCATCCGCAGGTTCTCAAAGTCGGCGTCGTATTCGGCATGCACCAGCGGCGTGCCGGCTGCCAGGCAGGTCATCCGCATGCACGTGGTAGCGATGTCGCCACCACAGGCAAACGCCCGCTCGATCGAGGCACGGCAACGATGGCCCCCGTCAGGCGTTTCCAGCCTCACGAGGGCAAGCTTCTCTCCCCGCAGGTTGCGATATGATCTCGTCACGAAGGCGATGCGAATCGCCTGCTCTTCCTCATCGACATGATGACGAACCGCCTCCGCGGCAAGCATCTCCGCACACTGTTTCAAATCGACAGGCATGGCGCGCTCCTCTCCTAAGGCCGCCTAAGCGGCTGAAACCACACCCCCCCCCATCAGAGGATACGCATGTGGTGGCGGAATCTTGCGCGTTTATTTTTCCGTTCTGGCATCGACCAACCGTGCCCCTCCATCGGGTAGGAAATGGACCCCGGGGAAGGGTATCTCGACAAGGAGGGTGCCACAACCATGGATTCGCGAAAAAAGCGGGTTCGCTCTCTCGCCGCCATGCTGCTTGATTGGCAGTCCACGGCGGATGAGCGTCATCTTGAATCGTTGCTGCGGGTGTCGTCGCCCCTCATGTGGCGAACAGCCCGCAGCGTTCTGGTTCGGCATGGGGTGGCCGATCCTGCGGCGGTCGACGACGCCGTGTCACTGGTGCTCGACCACGTTCGCCGCTTGGCGGGAGTGTCGCCGAACGAAAAAAAGGTCTCTCGGTTCGAGCCTAGCCGCACGACCCCTGCAACGGATCCGGGCGAGGCCTACCTCGTCTGGCTCAGCACAGAGCGGGCCCGCGACGTCGCTCGCACACGGCGGGCGCGGGCCCGGTTCATCCAGCCGCTTTCCCACGTGGAGACCGGCAACTCGCTCACTCCGCTCCAGGCCCTCGTCGGTTCATCGGTCAATGACACAGACAAACTCATCCGGCTGCACCGCGCGATCGAAGGCCTCAAGGATCGCCAAGCGGTCGTGATCCAGATGCTGATCATTGGGCAAAGCCAGGCCACGATCGCTGCCGAACTCAAGGTGTGCGAAGGCACGGTATCGCGGCTGCGCACCCGCGCCATCACCAGGCTCCGGCAACTCCTTACGACCTCGTAGCACAAGGCCTCGGCCTTGTGCCACAGCCTGTTACCCCGTCTCGAAGACCACCGTGCGGCGACCGTGCAGAAAGACCCGGTCCTCGAGCACCAGTCGCACGGCCCGTGCGAGCACGAGCTTCTCCACATCGCGGCCCGCCTGCGCCATCCGCTCCGGCGTGAACGCATGGTCGATATGGATCACGTCTTGGGCGATGATCGGGCCATCGTCAAGTTCAGCCGTCACGAAGTGGGCCGTCGCCCCGATGATCTTCACTCCGCGGGCAAACGCCTGCCGGTAGGGACTCGCTCCGGCAAAGGCCGGCAGAAACGAGTGGTGGATGTTGACGATCCGTTGCGGGTAGCGATCGACGAACCGCTCCGACAGCACCCGCATGTAACGGGCCAGCACGATCACCTCCGATGCGTAGCCATCGATCGCCTCCGCGAGCGCGGCCTCGTGGGCCTCCCGCGACACGCCCTCGTGCGAGACGTGGTGAAAGGGCACACCAAACCGCTCCACCAGGCTGCGGAGCGAGTCGTGGTTGGCAAGGACGGCCACAATCCGCCCCGGGAGATCGCCGACGGCGTCGAGCAGAAGCAACTCGCCGAGGCAGTGCGGTTCGCGGGTGGCACAGACGACGATCGGCTTGCGTTCGGCGCGGGCCACCCGCACGCGGGCTCCGACCGGCAAGGCAGCCGTCAGCTGCGACTGCAGACGGTCCACGGGCACGCGGGCCGCAGCCGCCGGCGGCGTCACCTCGGCCCGGAAGAAAAAATGGCCGGCGTTGGCATCGACGAATTCCTGGTTGCTCTCGATGTTGAGCCGGAGCTCCTGGAGCACGCCCGTGATCCGGTGAATGAGGCCCACGTCGTCGGCGCAGTCGACAAGGACGACCTCGCGGCCGTCGGAGGCGGTTCCTGCCACGCTCATGACGGCACCCATGCCAGCACCACCTCTTCGACGCTCGTGCCGGTCCTGCGGGCCGGCACCTCGATCTTCTCCAGATCGATCCCCTCTGGTGTGGTCTCAATCCGGATGCGATCGAGTTCGTTGGCGATCTCGTCCTCGAGTGACAGCCGTTTCTCCTCGAGCGTGAGCAGGCTCTCCTCAGCATGGGCCACGTCGGCCTGCTGTCGGGCGGCTCGGCTCGCCGATCGCATCGACGTCGCCGCCTTGCCGATCGTGGTCGAACTCACGGTTCGGCGACCGAGCAACGCCCCGAGTACGGCCGATCCGATCGACACATAGGTCTGCAGCGACTTGTTCTTGGCCTCGGCCTTCTCCCGCTCCACCTTCTGCCGGGCCCGCTCGATTCGCTCAGCCAGCGTCGCCAGCTTCGCGGCATGCTTGTCGCGCACCCGCTCGAGCTCGCGGTCGCGATGCTCCTTCACGCGTTGGGCAATCCGTACACGAAACTCGGCCTCCGTCTCATCGAATCGCGAGACGGCGTCGATCAGTGACGCCCGCCAGACGGTGAGCGTCGCCGTGCGGGCGAGATGGTTTTTGAGCGCTGTGGCCAGCCGCGTGTAGGCCGCCGGCCCGGCCAGCGGCCCCGGCAGGCTCGCAAACGTCCCGGGCCGTGGTGCCGGCTCGATCTCAGGCGGCTTTTCCAGCCGCTCACCCGCCTCCCAGGCCGATTCGCCGAGCGACTCCTCAGCGGGCGCAATGCAGATCACTTCGCGATCTTCATCCACCCGTACCCCTGTCTGCGAGAAGCGAACCCGCGCGCGGCCGAGAATCGCGGGCGTGTAGTGC
Organism: Pirellulales bacterium; assembly: GCA_044358475.1. Taxonomy (GTDB): domain Bacteria; phylum Planctomycetota; class Planctomycetia; order Pirellulales; family UBA1268; genus CACORA01. The sequence goes on from JBIKNV010000104.1 coordinate 3,287, forward strand.
ACGTCGGCATCCAAGGGGACCGATCGTGGCGGGGCGAGAAACACCTCGCGGACCCCCGGCGGCAGGATCGGCCGCGGTCCTCCGAGCGGCGTGGCCCGGGCAGGACGGCCAGCCGGCTCGGCAGGGCGGCCCATCGCGGTCGGCTCCGCACCGCGGGCCGTCAGTCGGCGAATCTCCTCGCGCAGCAGTGGCCCGCGGAGATAGGCCATTGTCCACCGCGTCTGAAATACCGTCTCGCCATCCTCATGCACGCTATGCATCAGAAACATCCGCTGGCCAAGCCCCGAGAGGAGCCGATCCACCTCGCCGCGGTCGAAGCCCGCGCCGGCGGTCGAGGCCGCCCCCTCGAGGCCGTCGAGCACCCGCGCCTTGTCCCGCGCCGTCTGCAGGCGGCCGAGAAACCAGAGGCCGGCGTTGGAGAGCCCCTTGTAGTCGAGATCGACCGGATTCTGGGTGGCCAGCACGATGCCCAGGCCGTAAGCCCGCGCCTGTTTCAGGAGCGTGAGCAGCGGCGTCTTACTCGGCGGATTCGCGGTGGGCGGCAGGTAGCCGAACACCTCGTCCATCAGAAAGAGGGCTTTCAGGGACGACGTGCCCCCTTGAGTCCGCATCCACGAGATCGCCTGGCCGGCAAGGAGCGTGACAAACGCCATCCGCTGGGCATCGGAGAGATGCGCGATCGACACGACGCTCACCCGTGGCTTGCCGGCCGGCGTCCAGAGGAGCCGGCCCACGTCGAGCGGTTCACCGTCGAGCCAGGCGTCGAAGCCGGGGGCCGCGGCGACGGTGTTGAGCCGCGCGGCCAGCTGAAACCGATCGCCCGCTGGAAAGAAGTTTTCCAGCTCCAGGAATCCCACGCGTTCAATCGGCGGCGCGGGGATGGATCGCACGAGCGTGCCGAAGTCGACCTGTTGACCGCTCCGCCAGAGGGCATCGATGATCGTGGAGAGAAGCACATGCTCGCGGCTGGTGCCCGGCTCGGCGTTGATGCCGACGAGCGCGAGGATGCCCGACACGAGCGACTCGATCCGCTCCCGTGTTGCCTCTGCGTCGGCCAGCACATGCGACGGCGGTGGCGCGAGGCTTTCGAGCATCGCCAGCGGCCGGCCGGTGCGACTGCCAGGCGTATAGACCGTCATCTCCACGGCGTCGTGCAGCCGACGGATGCGTTCCGGCGACTGGCCGCTCGCCTCGAGGCCCGCGGCCCACTTGTCGGCGGTGTGCCGCGCCAGTTCCTCCACCGAGATGCCCTCGCGGGCAGCCGCATCGGGCTCGATCCATGGCAGGAAGTCAGCGGGCGCCAGATCGGGAAACGAAAGGAGCACGTTGGCGAGATCCCCCTTGGGATCGATCACGATCGCCGGGATGCCGTCGAGCGCAGCCTCCTCAATCAGATCGACGAGCAGGCCTGTCTTGCCGCTGCCGGTCATGCCCACACAGACCGCGTGCGTCGTAAACCGTTTGGCCGCCACGAGCAGGGGTTCGGGACCGGGCTGGCCAGAAACAGGATCGACCTTACGGCCGAAGTAAAAGACGCCAAGTCCTTCAATATCAATCGGGGCGGCGACAGTTTTGCTTGCGGAACGCGAGCGGGAAGCGGTCATGGGAGACTCCACGGGCCAGGACTGCACCATTCAACTTCCGCCGAGCGATTCCTGCAAACGCTCCTGCAGGTCGGCCGGGCAGGTGTCCGCGAAGCGAGAGGCCCGGGTCACTACCGATTTCTCCAGCTTTTCCCGCGGCCCGGCCCAGTTCCCTTGCCTCATAGGTCCCGCGCCGCGAAAGGTTGAACAAGCCCGGAAGCCAATGAGAGCCGTGTGCTCGCACGACCTTCTCGGCGACGATCCTCGGAAGACGAGTTGCTGGGTCCCGCGGAGTACTCCGCGGCCCCGGCGCAGCGTAGGCCGACGTGGATGACCGCCTTCGGCGGCCAACCACGACGGCCTTTTTCGTGCGCCGAAAGACACAACGGCGCTGGTGGGTGCAGCGGATGCCGGATGTTCGGAGTCAAAAGAGATCGTGGAGACAAGCTCATGAATCGCACCCTTTCAGCTCTCCTTCCCGTCCATACGACGATCGTTGCCGTCTCGCTTCTTGCCATCCCGCCGCACGCAGCGGAGGCCGCGGTGACATTCATCGGCGCGGGGACGTCTGCCGCGGGCAATCCGGTGGAATTTCGCGCCGCCCTGGCAATCAGCGGCGACGTGCTGACGCTCGATCTGCTCAACACGTCGCCCGTGAGTTCGCGGGCATCCGCCGACGTGTTATCGAGTTTCTATTTCGACATCATCAATGGAGCGAATAGCCGGCCGACGATGAACTACGTTGCGGCGAGCGGCAACGTCTTCCTTGTGCGCAACAATGCCCCGGACGTGGCCTATGAGTACACGCCACCGACGCCGCCAAGCGTCGTCGGCACGTACGTCCCGGGCACGAATCCCTCGAACCTCAAGGCCGTCAACACGGGCGACAACACCTGGCAATTTCGCACCATGAATCCGGCGTTTGCACCGCTCCAAGGATTCGGCATCGGAACGGTCGGCAATAGCGGGCTTTCTCCCAACAACTTCAATCCGTTCATCGTCGACCAGATCGATTTCGCGATCTACAAGAACGGCGATATTTCCCCGGTAGGAAACCTCGACGGCCGCTTCCTTGTGAAGAACACGGCGACCTTCACCTTTTCTGGCCTGACCGGATTCACAGAAGCCGATATTTCGGCGGTCGCGGTATTTGGTCTGGGCACAAGCCCAGACTCCCTGATCTCGGTTCCCGAGCCCGGCACGCTCGCCCTGGCGGTGACCGGCCTGGTGAGCGGCGGTTTGGGTCTGCTGCGAGGCCGCATCAAGCGGCCCCGGCAGCGGGCGCAGACCGGTGGCGTTCAACTTTTTGAAACCCTTCTCCTGACAGCAAAATGAGGTGTTTTATGACCACCTTCCTCACTGCCCCTATCGGTTCGGCGCACATGACCCCGCACCGCATCAGACGGGCGATCTTCCTTGCAGCCTTGCTGACCGTCTGCGCATTTGGCGGGCAGCGCCGCGGCATGCCGCTCGACATCACGTATGACTTTGCCGACGGCCCGCAGGGCTGGGTGAGCCAGACAACTGCGGCTGACGGTGGGAGTTACCCCGAGAGCACATGGGCCTGGTCGGGCGGTCTCTGGCAGGTCGATCCCGTGCCGGTGTTCAACTCACGGTACTGGATCGCCAACTCGCTCACGAGCCCGCAAATTACGGTCGAGCCGGCGACCGACGTGCTCGAGTTCACGATGATTCACCGCTACCGTTTTCCCACCAACATCACGACCGGCGGGCCCGTGGTGGCGGGCCAGCTTGTGTACCGTGTCGGCAATTCCTCCAACCCGTTCCTTCCGCTCCTGCCCAGCACGTTCTCGACGGGGCCGGTCGACCCTCAGTATCAGCCGCTGACACCCTATCCGACATGGGTGGGCACCAACGGCATTGCTCCGGCGAGCCTCAATCCACCGCTCCTGACCACCGGCGGCATCTGGACGGGCGAATCGCCGGGCTTCGCCAGCGGGCAGTTTGTCGCCAGCCAGACCCTCCTGCGCGGTCTGACACCGGGCGAGCAGGTGCAATTTCGGTTCATCAACGCCAACCTCGGGCTGGAGTGCACGGGAGGCGGGTGGGATATCGCGCTCGTCGATATCGTGGGTCTCGAGCTCCCCGAGCCGACCAGTCTCACCATGGCCGCGACCGGGTGCGGACTGGCGGCCCTTGGATGGCTGCGGCGCCTCCGCCGTTCCCTTGCTGCAAGCCTCATGTTCGCGGCGTTGGCCGTGCTCATGGTGATCGTCTCCGCCGCGGCTCGGCCACGGAACCTCACCATCGCGCCTCCAGACCCAGCGTCAGCCCGTTGACGAACGCGCTTCCGCCGGTGTCGGTAGCCAGCGTTTGCAGGCTGTCGTCGCACAGCAGGCAGTTGTTGTCCAACTGGTTGGGCGACTGGGCGATGCCGCCAAGCCAGAAGGCCACCCAGCCGAGCCGCAGGGCAAGCCAGTCATTCATCTGCCAGACCGCTGTTGCGCCCAATTCACCGACGAAAGCCGCCCGCGACGTGCTCGTGCCCCCGGCCGCAAACTCGGGCTGCGGGCCGCCCAACGAATACGACGTGAACTGGGCCGAACGGTTGTAGAACAGCCCTGCCTTCCCGATGCCCTCGATCCAGAACGGGCCACCGTTCCCCCAGAGGAACGTGTCGGCTCCGACCTGCATCCCGTAGAGATCGTTGTTGGTGTCGTTGCGGATGGCCAAGGGATCGCTCAACGATGTCACCGCATCCATCGCCAGATCCTCGTTCCATTGCACCCAGCGGAAGCCGGCCAGCCATTGCCAGCGGCCGGCGGTGGGGAGGCGGCGATTGAGCTCGAAGCTCTGGATCGAACTGCCCAACGCGGCCGAGGCCTCGTTGAGCCGCGTCACGGGCGAACAACACAGCACGCCAGGTGACACGACGTAGCCGCCCGTGGTGCCAGGGAGTGTGTTCGCCGCAGTGAACCCGTCGACGAAGAAGTAGGTGAATTCGATCTGCCCAGTGTCGCCGGTATGGCGGAAGAGCGAGAACCGTGGA
>JBIKNV010000106.1:0-7854 GCA_044358475.1 Pirellulales bacterium
CCAGGTGCAGCAGGCCGTCGCTGACAACAAGGCGGTAATCGTCGACGTCCGCGAGCCGGAGGAATGGGCGGAGGGGCACCTCTCCGGAGCCCGACTCGTGCCGCTCAGTGCCCTCGAAAAGGGCGTCAACCCGGCCGAGCTCGCCCGCGTCCTACCGAAAGACAAGATCATCTACTGTCATTGCCTCGCCGGTGGCCGCTGCCTGGAGGCCGCCCGCCTGCTCCAGCCGCTCGGCTATGACGTGCGGCCCCTCAAGGCCGGCTACCCCTCACTCGTGAAGGCCGGCTTCCCCGCCGTCGTCGGACAGTGAATCGTCGCGCCCCAGAGCAACCGAACCATCCTCCGGAGCCGCACCCATGAAGATCCAGCAGTACTACCTGGCCTGCCTGTCGCATGCCTCTTACATGATCACCGACGAGAAGACGAAGACGGCCGCCGTGGTCGATCCGCAACGTGACATCGATCAGTACCTCGCCGATGCCAGGGCCGGCGGCTACACGATCAAGCACGTTTTCCTCACCCACTTTCACGCCGACTTCATCGCCGGCCACATCGAGTTGCGTGACAAGGCGGGCGCGACGATCCGCCTCGGCCGCCGGGCCGAGGCGGAGTTCGATTGTGTCCACATGAAGGACGGCGACGTGGTCGAATTCGGTGACGTGAAGCTCGAGATCATGGAGACGCCCGGCCACACCCCGGAGGGGATCTCGATCCTCGTGTATGACCTCGACAGGAGTGCGAGCGTGCCCGAGGCCGTCCTCACCGGCGACACGCTCTTCATTGGCGATGTCGGCCGGCCCGACCTGCTCGCCAGCATCGGTGCGACGGCCGACGAACTGGCCGACATGCTCTATGACAGCATCACCAACAAGCTGGTGAAGCTGCCCGACGCCACGCTCGTCTACCCGGCCCACGGTGCCGGCAGCATGTGCGGCAAGAGCCTCTCCAAGGAGACCGTCTCCACGATCGGCGAGCAGAAGAAGTTCAACTACGCCCTCCAGCCGATGAGCCGGGAGGCGTTCAAGCAGATCGTCACGGCCGACCAGCCCGAGGCGCCCGACTACTTCGTGCACGACGCCATCCTCAACCGGAAGGAGCGAACCGCCCTCCACGACGCCATGGAGAAGCAACTCCAGCCGCTGGCGATCGACGAGGTGCTGGCCCTGGAGAAGGCGGGGGCTCAACTGCTCGACGTCCGTGACGGCATCGACTTCGAGGGCGGACACATGAAGGGGTCTCTCAACATCGCGCTCTCGGGCAAGTACGCGACGTGGGCCGGCTCGATGCTCGCCCACGACCGGCCGATCGTCGTAATCGCCGAGGAAGGGGGCGAAGATGAGGCCGTCATGCGGCTGGGACGAATCGGTTTCGATAACGTGGCCGGGTTCCTCGCCGGCGGCATGAACGCGCTGCTCAGGCGGGATGACCTCGTGGAACGGACCGAGCGGATCACCGCGACGGCGCTGGCAGAGTGGATGAGCGGCACGCGGGCCGACATGGGCACGAAGCCACTGATCATCGACGTGCGGAGTGAGGCCGAGCATGCTGGAGGCCACATCGAGGGCAGCATGAACATCCCGCTGACCCATCTCGATGAACGGCTCAGGGAACTGCCCGCCGGCAAGCCGCTGGTGGTCCACTGCGAAGGGGGCTACCGTTCGGCGATCGCCGCCAGCTTGCTCCAGAAACTGGGGCGAGCCCACGTGCATGACATGGTGGGTGGCTACAAGGCGTGGGCAGCCACGAAACCGTCCGCGTGAGCCCCCTCCCGACGCTTCCACTGTTCGCCGAAGCCGTCGCCGCGACCGCCCCCCTCTCCCCCGAGGCGGTTGCGGCCGGCGGGCTCGTGGGTCTCTCCCTCGGCCTGACAGGTGGCGGTGGAGCGATCTTCGCGGTGCCGCTGCTTGTCTACTGGCTGGGCGTCGACCCGAAGACGGCCGTCAGCATCTCGCTGGTCACGGTGGCGGTGACGTCGCTCGTGGGCACCATCGAACGCTGGTGGTACGGCCAAGTGGAAATGCCCACCGGGCTCCTCTTCGCCGCGGCTGGCATGGCCGCCACACCGCTGGGAAGTTGGCTCGGCACGCTCGTTCCCGCGCCGGTGCTGCTGGCCGCCTTGTCGCTCCTCATGCTCGTGATCGCCGCGCGAATGTGGCTCAAGGCGAGAGATACTTCAGAGCGGGTTTCACCCGCCACCGTCGATGCCGGCGGCGGCCCGGCCTGTCGTCGTGATCCCGAAGGCAAACTGCGAATGACGAGTCGGTGTGCCACCGTGCTCACGCTGGTTGGTGTCTCCGTCGGCATTCTCTCCGGTCTGTTCGGTGTCGGCGGCGGCTTTCTCATCGTGCCGGCACTCGTCACATTCGCCTCGATGGGCGTGCCGCGGGCTGTTGGGACGTCGCTCTTGGTGATGTCGCTCGTCGGTGCTGCCGGTGTGGCATCGCACGTTGCCGCCGGCCAGGCGATTCCAGCCGACATCGCCCTCGGTTTCGTCGCCGGCAGCATCCCGGGCTTGTGTGCCGGTTCGTTCATCGGCCGGCGACTCACCGGACCACTTCTGTCACGGATTTTTGCAGTGGCGATCGTCTGCGTCGCCACCTTCGTGATCGCCAAGACCGTTCTCGGCTGGTGATCCCCTGCTCGCCACACCCCCCAGCCCCCTCATCCTGACAGCGGGCGTTGCAATCTGAACCGTGAACTGGCCGACAACTCTTTCAGCTCCGCAGCAACACCCGCCGGCCGGTGGCTGGATGGCAATTGGTATCTTCTGACGTGCGCACCCTTCCCCGCATCTCGTGGCTGGCCTTGATCGTGCTGGCCGTGATCGCGTTGCCGGCAGGAAGCACGGCCCGTGGCAAGGAGATCCGTGATCTCGATGCCGACCGTGATGCCTTCACACCGACCACGCTCACGGTTGATCCTGGCCACGCGCTCATCGAGACGGCCTACACGTTCATCGACAACCGCGAGGGGCCCGAGACACACAGTTTTCCCGAACTGCTCCTTCGCAAGGGGCTCACCGAGCGGCTCGAACTGCGGCTCGGGGCGAATCAGGAGATCGGCTCCAGCGGCAATGTGGTCACCGCCGTTGAGACAGGCGAGGGGCTGAGCGAGGAACTCTCCGCGGAGACGACGCTGTTTTACGGGCTCAAGGCTCGGCTCAGTGATCAGAGCGACTGGCTACCCCGCAGCGTCGTGATCGTCGAGGGCTTCACGCCCGTCGCCGGTGATGTCTGGGGTACCGAACCGGTTGCCTCAGTGGCGTGGGGGTGGGAACTGCTGGAACACTGGCGGTTCGACGCCGCCGTCCGCTACGTCTATGCCGACAGCGAGGAGGGCACGTTCAACAAGTGGCAGCCCTCCGTCGTGCTGCGGATGCCCGCCACCGAACGCTTCGAGGTGCATGCCGAATGGTTTGGCACCTGGACCGATGGGCTCGAAGATGACACGGTGCGGCCCTTCATCGGCCCGGGATTTCACTGGTTGTTCGGCGAAAGACTCGAACTCGGCGTCCGCATGGGCTGGGGACTCACCCACGACGCCGCCAACTACTTCGTCGATGCCGGCACCGCCTATCGCTTCTGACACTCCGCGGACATTCCCCCCGGCCTCGCCCGGGAAGGCGGGCGACGATTCACGCCCGACCGCGGAGCATCGGACTCGTGCGAATCGACATTCTCGCAGACGGCCTCGTTGAAGGGGGGTACGTCACTTCGTTGGCGTCGCTTCCATGCAGAAATCCGGAGCGATGCCGCCGTAGGATGCGAAGATCTGCGATACACTCAAGCCATCGCCTTCGGACATCTCGACATGATTCGACCCTTCATGCCATACCTTGCTGCGATCGCCGCAGCGTTCTTCTGTGCTGCGGGCTGCTCCCCCACGCCGGCCAGTCGTCCCCTGCGGGTCGGCATGGAGTTGTCCTATCCCCCGTTCGAGATGACCGACGCCGGCGGTCAGCCGACCGGCGTGAGCGTGCGGCTGGCCACGGCGTTGGCTGCCCATCTCGGCCGCGACCTTACGATTGAAAACATCTCCTTCGACGGGCTCATTCCCGCGCTCAAGACGGGCAAGATCGACTGCATCATCTCGTCGATGACGGCCACGCCGGAACGTGCCCAATCAATCACCTTTTCCGATCCCTATCTGAAGACGGGGCTGGCACTCCTCGTAGCACATGACTCGCCGGTGACCGTGGCGGCCGAGCTGGATCAGCCAGGCCGGGTGATCGCCGTAAAGAAGGGCACGACGGGTCACCAATACGCGGCCCAGGCGATCAAGCAGGCGAAGCTGCTCGTGCTTGACAAAGAGTCGGCCGCCGTGATGGAGGTAACGCAGGGGAAGGCCGACGCCTTCATCTACGACTCGCTCTCCGTCTACCAAAACAACAAGCGGCACCCCGACACGACCCGCGCACTGCTCAAGCCCTTCCGCGAAGAAACCTGGGCCGTCGGCCTCCGCCCCGGCGACGATTCACTCCGCAGCGAGGTCAACGCCTTCCTCAAGGCCTTTCGCGAAGCTGACGGATTCGAAAAGCTAGGTGACGAATTTCTGCCCGAGGAGAAGGCATATTTCAAGGACCAAGGAATCCCGTTTTACTTCTGACAGGCTGAAAAACGTTTCTTAAACTCGACCCTGTTCATTCAACAGATCCGCACTTTGATCCAGTACTCAGCGAAGGGTTGCCCGAATCATGGAGCCGGCGTTGTCAGCAAGCGCAGGCAGGATGCCGAAAGCGAAGCTGGCATCGAGTGAGCGAAGGGCAGCGGGCACCGATCCGCTGCAAGCGGATTGGTCGACGTAGCGAACGTCCGGCGATGTGATTCGGGCAACCCTGAGCCCGCACCATCGAGCAGAAAGCACGAACAATCGACAGGCTGAGGCCTGTGCTCCCTATGCCACGCTGGCTCGCCCATCTCATCGTCGTCGTCGTGCTGGCCGTCGGCATCGCGGTGGCGTTTGCACAGGTCGACTACACGTGGAACTGGGCAGCCGTGTGGCAATACCGGCAGAAGTTTCTCCAGGGCTGGCTGACGACCGTCGGGATCAGCCTGGCGGCGCTGGTCTGCAGCAGCCTCATCGGCCTCGTGGCGGCATTGCTGCTGCAAGCCAAGCACCCACTGCTGGAAGCGATCGGCCGTGTCTATGTGGAGCTCGTCCGCGGCACGCCGCTGCTCGTGCAACTGCTGATCGGCTTCTACGTAGTGGCCAGCGCCGTCGGCCTGGAAAACCGGTTCGTGGTGGGCGTGCTGATCCTGTCGCTGTTCAGCGGCGCCTACATGGCCGAGATCTTCCGCGGCGGGCTCGCGGCGATCCCAACCACCCAGCGGGATGCCGCCCGCGCGATCGGCCTCACGCCGTGGCAGACGCTGCGGCTGGTCATTCTGCCGCAGGCGATTCGGCTTGTCCTGCCGCCGATCGCCGGCCAACTTGTCTCCCTCATCAAGGACTCCTCCCTGCTCTCCGTGATCGCCATCTCCGAGTTCACCCTCGCCGCCCAGGAGGTCAACTCATTCACCTATTCGACGCTGGAAAGCTACCTTCCGCTCGCCGCCGGCTACCTCCTGCTCACCCTCCCCCTCTCCGCCACAAGCCGCTGGCTCGAACACCGCTATAAATATGAGGCATGAAATCAGCTTCACCCTCAAGATGCTGAACGCCGGAATCGGCGGAAACTCGAGGAGCATCGCTTCTGGAGCGACGTGCTTGAGCCCAAGGATAATTGATGAATCCGTGAGGGACTGCTCATGCCCCGCGAGCCGGCGTTGTCAGCGAGCGCAGGCATGGATGCCGAAAGCGAAGCTGGCATCGAGAGAGCGAAGGCCTGGAGGGCCGCAGCGAACGTCCGGCGACGGGGCATGAGCAGTCCCGAACCTTCTGAATTTGTTAAAGCGAGCATGAACCTCACCATTAACGACCTCACCCAGCGGTTCGGCACCGCCACGATCCTCGATCGGCTGGAGCTTTCCACCGGTGACATCCAGTCGCTGGTGCTCGTGGGGCCGTCGGGCGGGGGCAAGTCGACGCTGCTGCGGATTCTCGCCGGTCTCGACGTGCCGACCACGGGCAGCGTGACCTTCGACGGGATGACGCTCCCGCGTGAGGAGACCGGCCTGCGGGCGTATCGCAAGACGGTCGGCACGGTCTTCCAGGCCTACAATCTGTTTCCCCACCTCACGGCGCTCGATAACCTCCTGCTGCCGCTGGTGGAGGTGCATGGGCTCTCACCGCAGGCGGCCCGCGAACGGGTTCGTGAGCCGCTGGAGCGATTCGGACTCGCGGCCCATGCCCACAAGCGGCCGGCGCACCTCTCGGGCGGCCAGAAGCAGCGGATCGCCATTCTGCGGGCCCTGGTCATCCAGCCGCGGCTGATGTTTCTTGACGAGCCGACGTCGGCGCTCGACCCGGAGATGACGGCCGAGGTGCTCGAAATGATTGGTGAACTCAAGGCATTGGGCACGCAGTTCGTGCTGGTGACCCATGAGATGGGATTCGCCCGGCGGGTGGCCGACGACCTCGCCTTCGTGGGCGACGGCCAGATTCTCGCCCATGGCAAGGCCGACGAGATGCTGACTCGCTGTCCAGTGCCCCGCGTCAAGAACTTCTTCGACAGGATCCTCGCATGATCGCCGCCGCTCCCGCCGACACCGCCGCCCGCAACGCCTTCCTCGGCAGCCTCGTGGCTGATGCCGTCGCGATGCCAGTGCATTGGTACTACAACCAGCAGGCGATCGACCGCGATTACCCCTCTCTCGGCACCACCGCGGCCTATCTGAGACCGCAGAATCCCCATGCCGACAGCATCCTCTGGCGGTCGAGCTTCACGCCGCCAAATGAGAAGACCGACATCCTCCGGGAGCAGGCGCAGTATTGGGGGCAGCGGGGCATCCATTACCACCAGTTCCTCGCCGCCGGTGAGAACACGCTCAACTATCAGCTGGCGATCGAACTCTACGACTTCGTCCGAAGCCGTCGCGACTACGACGCCGAGCAATGGCTCGACCGCTACGTGGCCTTCATGCTCACGCCGGGCCGCCACCGCGACACCTACGTCGAGGAGTACCACCGCCACTTCTTCACGAACCTGGCGGCTGGCCGCAAACCGATCAACTGCGGAGTCCGCGACGTGCACATCGGCGGGCTCGCGATGGTGCCGGCGTTGGTGGCGGCGCTCGGGCCGAAGCACCACGACCTGCGGCGGATCGTGCGACTCCACGTGGGCCTCACCCACAAGGACGACGGCGTGATCGAGGCGGCCGACATCCTCAGCACGATTCTTGCGAAGGTCTGCCAGGGTGACGACCTGCGGGAGACGATCCTCGCCGAGGCGAGCGACTGGATCTCCGCGGCCAAAATCGAGAAGTGGGCGAGGAATCCCGACCGCCACGTGGTCGGCGGCCTGCTTTCCTCGGCCTGCTACATCCCTGACGCCTTTCCGGCCGCGCTCTATCTCGCCTGGCGGCATGCCGATGATTTCGCGGCAGGGGTCGTCTCCAACGCCCGCTGCGGCGGCGACAACTGCCATCGTGGGGCGGTGGTCGGGTCGCTTCTCGGGGCCAGCACACCGATCCCTCACGAATTGGTGAATGGCCTGGATGCTCGTGATAAAGTATGAGGTGTTGCGGCCTCTATCGGGCCTCCCGTTTTGTCCTTCTGTACGGAGTGCCCCATGAGCCGCACCTCGACCAAATCCCACCGCGACCGCGACGCCGCGGGGCGTGCAGCCGATCGCTTCGCTGCCCTCTCGACGCCTTTAGCCCCCACCAAGACGGTCTTGCTCTCAGGCGATCCGGCCGCTGCCGATCCGGTCGCCGCCAAGCGGGAGGAACTGCGGCGGGCGTTCCACCAGACCTG
>JBIKNV010000108.1:0-7774 GCA_044358475.1 Pirellulales bacterium
GGCCCCAAGCGGGTGCCGCACTGCTTCACCGACGTGCTGATCCTCGGTGGCGGCTTGGCCGGTCTGCGGGCCGCCTTGGCGGTCGATCCACGACTGTCGGTCACCGTCGTCACGAAAGACGACCTGCGGGGGTCCTCCAGCCAGTGGGCGCAAGGGGGCATTGCCGGTGTCGTCGATCCCGAGGACCGGTTCGACAACCACGTGGCCGACACGCTCACCGCCGGGGGCGGTTTGTGCCACGAAGACGTGGTCGATGCCGTCGTCCGCGAGGCCCCCATGCGGATCAACGAGCTGATCGCCTGGGGCACGCGATTCGATGCCCGCGATGGTGCACTGGAGTTGGGCCGCGAGGGTGGCCACAGCCATCACCGCATCGTTCACGCGCTCGGTGATGCCACCGGCCGCGAGGTCATGCGAGCCGTCATCGAGCGAACGCGGACGCTCGACAATCTCGAGGTCTGGCCCGACACCTTCACGATCGATCTCGTCACGCACGAGGGGCGGTGCCGCGGGGCGCTCGTCTGGAACCAGGCCCACGGAAAGACGCTCGTGTGGGCGAAGCGAACGATTCTCGCCACGGGCGGCGTTGGCCAGATCTATCGCGAGTCGACCAATCCCCCGGGGGCCAGCGGCGACGGGATAGCCCTCGCCTGGCGAGCCGGCGCTGAAATCCGCGACATGGAGTTCATGCAGTTTCATCCCACGGTGCTCTACATCGCCGGTGGCGCCCGCAGCCTGATCACTGAGGCTGTGCGTGGTGCCGGGGCCTATCTTGTTGATCGGGAAGGGCATCGCTTCATGCCGGACTTCGACGATCGGGCGGAACTCGCCCCGCGGGATGTCGTCTCCCGAGCGATCACCGAGGTGATGCACCGCACGCATCACTCCAATGTCTATCTCGACCTCTCACACCTCGATCCGGTGATGGTGCGACAGCGGTTTCCCGGCATGGCGGAGACCTGCGCGAAGTTTGGCCTTGATCTGGCTCGCGACCGCATTCCGGTGCGGCCCGGAGCCCACTACATGATCGGCGGGGTCACGGTCGACGACTGCGGTCGAACAAGTGTGCCCGGCTTGCTCGCCGCTGGTGAGGTGACCTCCAGCGGCCTGCACGGCGCCAATCGCCTGGCCAGCAACAGCCTGCTCGAGGGGCTTGTGTACGGGGCCCGTGCCGGTGAGGCGGCCAGTGCCGAAGTGGTCGCCGAGGGGGGCACGCTCGACCGAGACGTGTTTCACGTGCCGGCGATCGCCAATCCCAAACAGGATGGCCCGACCGCGGCAGCCGCTTCGGAAGGGCTCGATCTGGGCGACATTCGCAATTCGCTGCGGGCGCTCATGTGGCGGCAGGTCGGCGTCGAGCGAAACGGCCCACAACTTGCCGAGGCCCTCGAGGCCGTCGAGGGATGGTGCCGCTATGTGCTGCCGCGTCAATTTGCCGATCCCTCCGGCTGGCAGCTCCAAAACATGCTGCAGGTGGCGCGGCTGATGATCCGTGGAGCGATCGCCAGGAAAGAAAGCCGCGGTGTCCACTGCCGCAGCGATTACCCCGAAGCCGAGGAGAGCTGGCGGGAGCACATTGGCTGGCAGCGTGGCCACAGCGAGCCGCACATGGAGCGGGTGTCGTTGGCTGTCCCGCCCCCCGAGTCGGCCGCTACGATCCCGTGATTCACGGGGTGAGCGGACACCCGGCCGAGGCCGAATGGCTGCTGGGGGATTGCCGCGGATCGCCATCGTGTGAAAAATACCCGGTCGGATCCGGCCCGCGAGGGTGTCATGCCGGTTCCACCGCAAGGAACAGCTGTGATGACTGATGCTTCCGCGAGCCCGCCGGCGATGATCGAGGCCGACGGGCTGACCAAATACTACGGCCAGTTCATCGCGACGGAGGACATCTCCTTTCGCGTCGCCCGTGGCGAGATCGTCGCCTTCCTCGGACCCAACGGTGCCGGCAAGAGCACGACCATGAAGATGCTCACCGGCTACCTGGCTCCATCGGCGGGCACCGCCCGGATTGCCGGCTACGACATGTCGACCGACCGGCTCAAAGCTGCGGCCCACCTCGGCTACCTGCCAGAAAACGGGCCCCTCTATCCGGACATGACGCCCCGCAGCCTGCTCGAGTTCTTCGCCGACGCGCGGGGTCTTTCGGGCACGTATCGCGAGGAGCGGATCGAGGCGGTGGTGAAGCAGTGCGAGTTGGGAAGTGTAATCGGCAAGGCGATCGGCAAGCTCTCCAAGGGGTATCGGCAGCGGGTCGGCATGGCGCAGGTGCTCCTGCACGAGCCTGACGTGCTGATTTTGGACGAGCCGACCAGCGGCCTCGATCCCAATCAGATCCGCGAGGTCCGCGACACGATCCGCCGGCTCGGCCAGCAGAAGACGATCCTTCTCTCCACGCACATCCTCCAGGAAGTCGAAGCGATGGCCGACCGCGTCATCCTCATCGCTGAGGGACGGCTACGGTTCGATGGCACGCCCACCGAGTTGCGTCGGGACGGTCGCAGCCTCGACGAACGGTTCCACGAACTCACCCGGAGCGGCGCGGCCTGAAGCCGGCCAAAGGATTTTCACCCATGAAGCGGAATTTCGTCTCGTATTTTTCCAACCCCACCGGCTACGTCTTTATTTGCGTGTTCGTGCTGCTGGGGTCGTTGGCCGCTTTCTGGCCGCCCGAATTTTTCAACTCCAACCTGGCCAACCTTGACCAGCTCAACCGTTACCTGCCCTACATCCTGCTCGTCTTCGTGCCCGCCATCACCATGAGCGTGTGGGCCGACGAGCGGCGGCAGGGCACCGACGAACTACTGCTGACGATTCCGGCGAGCGACTGGGAGGTGGTGTTCGGCAAATACCTGGCCGCGGTCGGCATCTACTCGGTGGCCCTGCTGTTCTCCTGCGTCTGCAATCTCGTCATCCTGCTCCGCTGGGGCACGCCCGACGGCGGCCTGTTTCTCTCCAACTACCTCGGGTACTGGTTTACCGGGCTGGCGATGCTCGCCATCGGAATGGTGGCCAGTTTTCTGACGAGCAACCTCACGGTGGCCTTCATCCTGGGCCTGCTTTTCAACGCACCGCTCGCCGTCGCCGACCAGGCCAGCAGTGTGATGGGACCGCGGCTGGCCGAGCGGGTGCGCGGCTGGAGCCTGGCCGAGCACTTCTCCGACTTTGGCCGCGGTGTGCTGAGCCTGTCGAGCATCGCCTACTTCCTGGGGATTGCCGCGATCTGCCTCTACATCGCGATGGTGCTCATCGGTCGGCGGCATTGGACCGGTCGCCGGGATGGCAACCAGATGGGTGTGCACTACCTCGTGCGCACGCTGGGCGTCGCGGCAGCGGCGATGGGGGCGGTGCTGCTCTTCCGTGGGATGGACGTTCGTGCCGACTTGTCGGCGGAGCGGATCAGTTCGCTGGCCCCCGACACACGGCGACTCCTGAACACGCTCGAGACACCGCGGCCGATTGATATCACGGCCTACGTCAGCCCGACGGTGCCTGAAGACTACGCTCAGACGCGGCTCACGCTCCTCAACATGCTGCGGCAGTTCCAGCGGCTCGGGCGTGGGAAGGTACAGGTCGACGTGATCGATACCGAGCCCAAGACCGAGGCGGCCTCGCTGGCAAGCCAGCAGTTCGGCATCGAGCCGGTGACGGTCCTCTCCCGGGTGCGGGGCGCGTACCGCGAGGAGGAGATCTTTCTTGGCTGTTCGATCCAGTGCGGTCTGGAGAAGGTGGTGGTGCCGTTTTTCGACAAGGGAACGCCGGTCGAATACGAGCTGATCCGATCGATTGCGACCGCCGCCCAGCAGAAGCGGAAGCGGCTTGGTGTGCTCACGACCGATGCCAACCTCTTCGGCGGCTTCGACATGGCGACCGGTCAGCAGCAGCCGCGGCAGGCGGTGCTTGAGGAGCTTGAAAAGCAGTACGACGTGGTCCAGGTCGACTCCGCGGCGCCGATCACGGAGACCTACGACGTGCTCCTGGCCGTGCAGCCCTCATCGCTGGGGCCGGAGCAGATGGGGCATTTCGTCGCAGCCGTGCAGGCCGGACAACCGACGGCCATCTTCGAGGATCCGCTCCCGGTCTTGATGATGGGCGTGCCTGGCACATCGCAGCCGCGGCGAAGCCCGATGGGGCCGATGGCGATGTTCGGTCCCCAGGGGCAGCCCAAGGGCGACTTGAATCAGCTCTGGCAGGCGCTCGGCGTCAATCTGGCTTCGGGGGGGCGGCCGGCGATGGGGCAGACGGGTTCCGATCCGTTCGTCATCTGGCAGGACTACAACCCGCACGTCAAGCTCGAGCTGCCGAGCGAGTTTGTCTTCATCGACACCAACCTGAGCGAGGTGGAGAAGGGCAGGTCGGTGGCCGGCTTCAACGAGTCGCAGCCGATCACGGCCGGGCTGCAGGAAGTGCTCTTTCCGTTTCCGGGCGGGCTTTCCAAGGACGATGCCGCCAACATCGAGTGGGTGCCGCTGGTGCAGACTGGCACACGGTCGGGCACGATCGAAGTCAACCAGATCATGGCCAACCCAGGCGACATGCGGGCGTTGCGAAACTTCGAACAGCCGGGCAAGCAGGCGATGGTGCTTGCCGCTCTCATCGAGCGACAGCCGGCGACCGACACGAGCGAGAAAAGCGAGGAAGAAGCGGGTGCGGCTCGGCCGATTCGGGCGGTGGTGGTCACCGACATCGACCTCATGGATGGCCGGATTTTCGGGCTGCGGAACCGCCCCGACGAGGTCTTCGGCCTCGACTTCGACAACGTCACGTTTGTGTTGAATATTCTTGATCACCTCGCCGGTGACGACCGCTTCCTGGAAATTCGCAAGCGAAAGCCGAAGCATCGCACGCTCGAGCGGATCGAGGACACCGTGGCCGAGTCGCGGGAGCAGGCCGATCTCCAGCGGGCAGCCTATCTTGCGGAGTTTGACAAGGCTGAGCGGGATGCCAACTCGGAGATGCAAAAAGAGATCGGTGAGTTCGAGCAGAAGATCAAGGACATGGAGGCGCAGGGAGACAGCGATCCACAGGCGGCAATGCAGGCCGTCCAGCAATTGGCCAGTCGACAGCGACTGGCTCAACGGCGGCTCGACACGAAGATCGAGCAACTAAAACGGAAGAGGGACGCCGAGGTCGACGCCGTGGAGCGAAAGTTGGAGAGCAAGATTCGGCAGGAGCAGGATCGGCAGAAGTGGCTGGCCGTGCTGTTGCCGCCGATACCGCCCCTCGTGGTGGCCTTCATGGTGTTCTTCCGACGCCGGGCCAAGGAGCGGGAAGGCGTGGCGAAATCACGGCTGCGATGATCGCCAGCGGAACGAAACCAGATTCCTTTCGGAGAGTTTTGTGATGGATGAGCACAGTGCCACCGATCCCATGTCGCCCGTGATGCGAAAGACCGGCGTCTTCGTGCTGGCCGGCCTGGGGATGCTGCTGTTGGGTGCGATCGCCCAGCCGCGGTTCAAGAGCCGCGACATTCAGCCCGAAGCCGAGCGGTTGCTGTTTCCCGAGTTTTCCGACGCGGGCAAGGCGGCCAGTCTGGAGATCCTCAGCTACGACGACGAGTTGGCGACGCTACAGCCCTTCAAGGTGGTGCAGTCGGGTGGCGTGTGGGTGCTCCCGTCACAGCAAAACTACCCGGCCGACGCCAAGGATCAGCTTGCCGTGGCCGCTACCGAACTCATCGACCGGCCGATCCTCGAGGTAGTGAGCACGTCGCCGGGTGATCACGAGACCTATGGTGTGATCGAGCCTGACGCCGACAAGATCAAGCCGGGCATGACGGGTGTCGGTCAACTGGTGGAGATCCGCGACGCCGCAGGTACGAAGCTTGCCCGCTTGATCATCGGCAAGGAAGACAGGCAGCCAGCCGGGGCCGATGGCGGACGCACGCTGCGGTTTGTTCGCAAGGCGGGGCAGGATCCGGTCTATCGAGTAGAGCTCGACACGTCGAAGTTCTCGAGTCGATTTGGCGATTGGATCGAGAAGGATCTGCTCCAACTCTCGCCGTGGGATGTCCGGAAGATCGTCCTCGATGACTACACGCTCGGGGCCGTCGAGTCGAACGGGCGACTAATGGTCGATCAGCAGCGAAAGAGCCGGATCGACCTCACCTATGACGACAAGGAGGGAAAATGGTCGCTGGCGTCGCTCGAGGTGTTCGGCGACGACAAGAAGGCGAAAGAAGAGTCGCTGGCCGATGACGAGGAACTGGCCTCGGCCAAGCTCAACGACCTCCGCAACGCTCTCGGCGACCTCAAGATCATCGACGTGGCCCGCAAGCCTTCGGGGCTGAGCGCCGACCTCAAGGCGGCGGAGCAGTTCACCGGGGATCCCGAGGCGGTAGCGTCGATGCAACAGCGGGGCTTCCTGCCCCTGCAAAGCGGCGAGATCCTCTCGACCGACGGCCAGACGATCGTGGGTATGAAGGATGGCGTGGAGTACGTGCTGCGGTTTGGTGCCCCGACCACGGCGGTCGAGGGGCAGTCGGACGTCGGCAAGAAGGCCGATTCGAGTGCCGATGGCGGGGAGACGAACGGTCGCTACCTGCTGGTGATGGCTCGCTACAACGAAGCGATTCTTCCGAAGCCTGAGCTCGAGCCAGTGCCTGAACTGCCGGAGGCCGGTGAGGCGGCAAAAAAGAAAGAGGGCGACAAGAAAGCGGACACGAAAGAGCAGGCTTCCAAGGAGGACAAAACGGCCGACGAGACGAGCACGGATGGCGCTGCCGACGCGTTGAAGAAAGCCGACGAGGAGGAGGCCAAGGCCCAGGCGGCCGTTGAGGAACGCCGGCGGGTGGAGCGCGAGAACCGCCGCAAACAGGAGGAGTATGACGACAAGGTGAAGGCCGCTCAGAAGCGGATCCGCGAACTCAACGCCCGGTTTGCTGATTGGTATTACGTGGTTTCCGATGCGGAATGTCAAAAGATTCGTCTTGGCCGGGATGCGGTCATCCAGAAAAAGCCGGCCGACGACAGCAAATAACCGGGCAGCGGCAACCGATGTCCGAAATCCTCACCTCGCCGCGCCATTCCCGCTTCGGTCGGGCCGTGGGGTTTCGGCTCGCCGGTATCGGCAGCCATGTGCCGTCGTCGGTCGTGACGAACGCCGACCTGGCCCACCTCGGCTGTGATCCACAGTGGATCGTGGAGCGTTCGGGCATTCATCAGCGGCGGCATGCGCCCCCGGAAATCGCCACCAGCGATCTTGCCACGGCGGCGGCTCGCGAGGCGATCGCCATGGCCGGCGTCGATCCGGCGGCGATTGATCTGCTCGTGCTCGGCACCTTTACGCCCGACATGTGCATCCCTTCGACGGCGTGCATCGTGCAGGAGGCGCTCGGTCTCGACGCCCCGGCGATGGATGTCACGGCGGCCTGCGCCGGCTTCGCCTATGCGCTGGTGACGGCGTCGCAATTCCTGGCAGCCTGGCCACTCTTCGGCGACGGTGCCGGCGCGGTGCTGCTGGAGGCGACCGGCGGCTCGGATAGTGGTCTCCTCGCCTCCGCCCTCGGCTCCGATGGTCGTGGGGCGGGCCTGCTCGCCTGCCCGATGAGCGGCTCCCGACAGCCCATCACGGCCGAGGGGGCGGCTCGGCGGGAGCAGTTCATGCAAATGGACGGCCGCGCGGTCTTCAAGTGGGCCATTCGACTGGTCGAAGAGAACGTCCGCCACGTCGTCCAGCACTCGGGACTGCTGCTGGAGGCAATCGACCTGTTCGTGCTTCACCAGGCCAACGCCCGCATCATCGAGGGAGCGCGGGCAGCGCTCGGTGTTCCCCT
>JBIKNV010000529.1:0-2803 GCA_044358475.1 Pirellulales bacterium
TGGCATGGTTGTATTTCACCATTATATATTGGAAAAAAACCATTTTTAGTGTTTAATCCAGCCATATATGTGTAAAGAAACCTAATATTTGAATTCATCTTATAATATTTATTTGATTTGCGCTTTTTTTCATGTATTATGCTTACATGATTAATATTAAATTTTTGACACAAAAAAAAGAATTATTAGAATTTATTGAAAAGCCTTTTCCAGCCAAAAAAATTACACCCGAATGGTTAAAGAAAATGGGATCATTTCACCCATCAGATATTAAAATCGATGAAATGGGAGATCCTTTGACTACCATTAAAAAATGTATGCCCTTTAATGATGCTAGAACAGCAGGTTATTTTATTCCATTACCTTGTGATGTATATGTGGAAAGAAACCCACAATTACACATAAAGTGGTCCAGCGACCAATTTGAATTGATTGGTATGCACCATAATTGGCAATTTGATGAATACCCCATCCCAAAAGGTTATGAAACAGAAGTTGCATTTAAATGGCTTAATCCTTGGATTATAAAAACACCCAAAAATTGGTCTTGTTTATATACACACCCAATTCATTTTGATGAATTACCGTTTCAATCTTTAACTGGATTGGTTGATACTGATAAATTTCCATATCCTGTTAATTTTCCATTCTTATTAAAAGATGATTTTGAAGGACTTATACCAAAAGGAACTCCATTTATTCAAGTTATCCCATTTAAAAGAGAGAAGTTTGTTTCAACTTATTCTTATGATGATGGAAGATATCAAAAACTTTGGTTAAAAGCCAGAACAGTATTTTTTGATAGATACAAAAAATTCTTTAGAACACCCAAAGAATTTTTAGAAGGTGATGTTGAAAAACCAAAGTGTCCATTTGCTTTTTTACATAACAAAAAAGACTAAATATTAATAATGCATAAATTTGATACTGTTATTAATGAATTTTTGGGTAGTTTGGCATCTGCTGCTGGTTCGGCTTTAAAAGCCGCTGAAGACCCATCATTCTTGGGACAAACTATTAAAAACTATCAAACAGAAAAAGGAAAAAAAGAAGGTCAACCATACGGTGTAAACAATCAACCAAAACCTGGTGACATTGCCATTTATCAACAAAACCCAGAAGTTACCGCACACATTGATACAAAGGTTGCTACTGCCCCATATAAAAAAGAAAATGTAGAATTTTTAGAAGGACAGTTTCAAGTTACATTGATGACACCTGATCGTAAAACTTCACCATATTCTTTTGTTAAAACAGAAAACAATCCTGATTGGCGAATAGAAAAAGATGAAATCATTCGACGTAACGAAAGTGCTCCTCCGAAAAAACAAGATTTTGTTTTAACTGAAACTGACCCCAGAACACAAAGACCAGTTCGTCAACAGTTTAAGACAATGGTCGTTGGTAAAAGTACCAAGTTTCCAAATTGGTCAAGTTATAAAGCTTACGTTAAATCACAAAAATAGTTGATTTTTAACTTCACTATAATAAATTAAAATATGCATTCACAAATCGTTAAAATTTCTTTCGATAAACCAATCTTTGATTTTTCTAGAAGAGAAAAATTTGTTAATACTCAAATTCAAAAAAACATAGATTTGTTTAATCATAACGGATTTATTGTTTTAGAGCATAATATCTTAACTAAAAATGATTCTTATGCTTCCGTTGAATTTAAACTTAAAAGAATGGTAGGTTAATTTTTGCGCCATATCCACAAAGGCTCAACAAATATTCCTTCTTTGTGAGATTTGCTATTAATTCTTTTAGCCATCCTATAGTTTAAATTTTCTTCTTTGCTTGAATTTGGGAGACTAGATATAAAATCATTCATAGGATCGCATATACGATTGATGGTATGATTACAATACACATCACTAATATTGATTGCCAGTATACCGTTAGGTTTTAATTTATTCCAACAATCATTTAAAGTTTTAAATAAAAACTTTTCGAGCCACACATCAATTTTTTTATATCTTTTCCAACTTTGATTTTCTTCTTGTGTGTATCTTTCAACAATAAAGTATGGTGGACTTGTAAAAATAGTATCATAGTTACTTTCTAATTTTTCTACAGTTTCTTCCGCAGCACCAACAATCATTTTAATTTCTTTGTTTTGATTGAATGTTTTTATTTGTTGGTTATATCCTTCAACCAAATTTTGATTTGGATCTATACCAGTATAACTTTTGATATTTTCAGTTACCATCGCACCTGAAAGTCTATCACCCCAACCAGAACTAAAATCTAATACATTTTCTGAATTGAATATTTCATATATTGCTTTTGCAGCAGATGGACGAAATTGTGAAGCTATATACTTTCTCATAGCTATACAACTTCTTAGAATGTCTGTATTAACTTCTTTTACTTTTAATCCCCACAAAGCATTGCAAAGAGTATAAAAGAATTTTTTTTGTGTCCAATTTCGATATGGTGATGGTGAATTAATACAATCACAATGATATCTTAATTCTTGATGAAAATAATTTGATGATTTATTCCCAACATTACATGAGTCTATATACTTGGTTCCCAAATCCCACTTGTATTCATATCGAGAAAAAAGACTTGATTCTTTAATTAAGATTTTTGTGTTTAATTCCTTTAGTTTTTCAAAATCTTTCTTGCAATCTTCTTCAGAAATGTTTACCATAGGCATAGAACAATTTCTTGTTTTATTCCAAATGATTTCTTTTATTTCATCAGACGGTTTTGGATACTTTAAAAGTATATCAGACCATTCTGATTCGGTAAAAATTTGCATATACCAATTATCCACATAAACAAATGAATGTCA
>JBIKNV010000124.1:0-7195 GCA_044358475.1 Pirellulales bacterium
CGTCTCCTCGGTCGTCTCACCGTCGCGATCGACTGCCATCCGCACCACGAACTCGTATTCCTTCCCGGCAACCAAGCCACGAGAGATGTACCGACGGACGTCGCCAGTGGCCTTCGTCGCAGCCCCGTTGACGAAGATCTGCGCGTTGGCAGGCACTTCCACGATCAGCATCGCGCCATCGGCTGGGATCGCCGTGGAATCGACAGCTGCCGGTGCGGCGGCCGGCGGAGCAACCGCTTCTGGATCGACGACCGTGGGTGTCGACTCGATCGTGCGGTAGGCCTCGACAGGCATGCTTGATGACATTCCCGACATGGTCGAGTAGCCAGTCGAATAGCCGGACGAGTGGGCAGCAGCCGAGTAGCCGCCGTACGAACCGCCCGATGAGCCGCCCGACGAGCCACCGGAAGATCCGCCGCCGTAACTTGACGACGAAGAGCCACCCGAACTGCCGCCCGAGGAGCCGTGGCTGGAATGGAGGGAGCGACGGTAGGCACGCATGGCCTTCCGCTCGGCATGTCGTGAGCCATGACTGCCACCCGACGAACCGCCGGAAGAACCGTATGACCCCGCAGAGCCGTAGCTGCCGCCAGATGAACCGTAACTGCCACCCGATGAGCCGGACGAGGCGTAGGAGTATCCGCCTGAGCTGCCGCCCGAGCTACCGCCGGACGAACCGCCTGAACTACCGCCCGATGAGCCGCCAGACGACCCACCCGACGAACCATGCGATCCACCGTAGCGGTGATGCCAACCGGCCTCGGCATCGAGGGCACCCGCTGCAAGAGCGGCAAAGGTGATCATTCCGAATAGTTTGAACCGGCGACTCTGGACCAGCATGTCAGTCTTTCTCCGTGGCTTGGGCACGTCCGATGCGGTGGTGGCAGGCGACACACACGAAACCGTTTCGCACCTGTCGCCATTCCTGTCGCCCAAAGATAGTTTGCCGATTTATCAAATCAAGCAAACTGGGCAAATTGTAGCGACATCCCCCCAGAATGAGTCGCTCCCGTTTCCACCAGCCGGAGACGAGGCCAAGCCCCCGTAAAAGACGATCAAAATGCGGCTTTCTTCCGCTTTTCTCCGTGCGTTACCGGGGTTCCGGCTCCAGGTGGAGGGAGTCCACGTCCAGTGTTCCCGTGGCGCCCATCAGCCCCACTTGGAGGATCCCCTCCCGGGCCCACGTGGGCACAATCGCCGCACCGTTTACCCGCTGCCAGCCAAAGCTTCCCAGCCAGCGGTCGGATGCCATCCCCGAAGGAGCCAGCCGCACCCGCTTTGATCGCGCCCGCTGCTCATCATAAAACTGAACTGCGATGGCCGGCAGTTCATCGGCCCGTGGGCCAGCCCGCACCTCGTCACCCCGGACGGAAAGCGAGAGCCCAAGCTGTCGGACCGACCGACCGTCGATCGGAAACCCTTGGAATACCTGCGCGGGTCGCCCAGGCTGCGCATTGCGAAGTCGAAGAAAACGGCTGCCTTCGGGGGCGGCCGGATCCACCACCACTTCGATCTGCCGACCGTAGTACCAGGCCACTGGCAGATCGGAATCGCCGACCCGTTCCTCGAATCCTCCATTGGCCAGGTGTGGCCGTGCACCGTCGGGCTGGACGCCGCGGGCCTCCTCGGCCGTGCCGGTCATCGGCACGAACAGACTCGGCACGAGCGTTTCTCGTTCGAGCGTGCCATCCCGCTTTGTCAGCCGCACGAGCATCTGCTCGTAACGCTCGCCGACCGGAATGACCATGACACCTCCTTCGGCCAGTTGTTCGATGAGCGGCCGAGGGATGTTCTCCGGAGAACATGTCACGATGATCTTGTCGAACGGGGCATGCTCGGGCCAGCCCGCAAACCCGTCGCCCACCTTCGTCACGACGTTGCGGTAACCGAGCTGTCTGAGCGTCCGCTCGGCCCGCTCGCCAAGTTCTCGATGGATCTCGATCGAATAGACCATCCCGACCAGCGGCGACAGCACAGCCGCCTGATACCCGCTGCCCGTGCCGATCTCGAGCACGCGATCGGTCGGTTTCGGGTCGAGTTTTTCCGTCATGTAGGCCACCACGAACGGTCCCGAAATGGTCTGCGCCTCCCCGATCGGTAAGGACATGTCGAAGTAGGCGAGCGGCCGTTGGGCCGCCGGCACGAACTCGTGTCGCGGGGTAAGTCGCATGCTCTCGAGCACGCGGGCGTCGGCGACGCCGCCGGCCGCGATGTCGTCGCGAACCATCCGCTCTCGTGCTGCGGCATACGGGTCGGGTGGCGCCGCAACAGCCTCCACCGTCAGCAGAACCGCCGTCGTCAACGCCACCTTCACGAGAATTGCCGCCTGTTCACTCATCACCGTCGGGGATCGATTCGCACGAGTTCAATCTCGAACACGAGCACCTCATTCGGCTCGATCACGGGAGGCGATCCAGCTTCTCCGTACCCGAGCTCCGGCGGCACGTAGAGCCGCCACTTCGAGCCGACCTTCATCAGCGGCAACGCCTCCTGCCATCCCGGCACCACGCCGCGAACCGGAAAGGTCGCCGGCTCACCCTGGGGATCGGTCGCGTCAAACTCTTTCCCATCGAGGTGTGTGCCGCGGTAGTGGGTCGACACCACGTCGTCGAGCGTGGGCTGTGGACCCGTGCCCGCCTTGAGCACCTCATACTGCAGCCCGCTGGGCCGCGTGACGACGCCCGGCCGAACGCCATTGGTACGGAGAAACTCGCCTGCCTTGGCACGATTGGCCTGGGCAGTCTCCTCCATCCGTTTGGCGAAGGCCTCACCGCGTTTTTCCATCAGGGCATCGAACTGTTCGAGTGCCTGCCGAATCTCGGCCTCACTGAGCGGAGGAGCCACGCCACCAATCGCATCAGCCAGACCGCGAGCGAGCGCCGCGGGGGGAATGTCCGGATGCTCCGTCTTGAAGTCGGCGGCAATGCGACTGCCGATCCGC
Source organism: Pirellulales bacterium (assembly GCA_044358475.1). GTDB lineage: Bacteria > Planctomycetota > Planctomycetia > Pirellulales > UBA1268 > CACORA01. Next base: position 2,942 of record JBIKNV010000124.1, read on the forward strand.
AGCCCCACCGCATAGCCCGTTACGGCCTGGGGGGTGGCGAGCGTCGTGGCGGCTTCCGAGTCGCGCCTCTGCTCCGCCGCGGCGGGCCGCGGCGGCGGCACGGCCTCCGGATCGGCGGCCGGGACAACACTCGGCAGCACCATCGCGGCGACGGCTGTCGGCGCGAACCAGCGGCGGTGGGAGGTGGAACAATGTCTCATGCTTCCTCTTTGGGGCGGGCCAGAGCGCCCTTGGTGAGTTCCAAAAACGCGGTCTCCAGATTGACGTCCTGCTCGCGGACGACGAGCACTTTGTGGCCGGCCTTCACAAGACGGTCGACGAGCGGCGAATGGTCGGTCACACCATCGGCCAGTGCGATCAGCACCTCGCCATCGCGAACGGTGACCCCGGCCGCTTCGGCCGCCGACTCCACGGCCCGGGCTGCCGCCTCGGCTTCTCCCGCCACCCGCACACGAATGACCGGCCGCCCGCGTACCTGGGCGAGCAGATCCTGGACGTCACCGCAGGCCAGGAGCCGGCCGTACTCGATGATGCCGACGCGATTACAAATGTCGGCCAGTTCGGGAAGGATGTGGCTCGACACGAGCACCGTCTTCCCCATCGCCTGCAACTGCTTGAGGAGATTTCGCATCTCGATGCGGGCCCGCGGATCGAGGCCGCTGGCCGGCTCGTCGAGGAGCAGCACCTGCGGATCGTGAAGCAGCACCCGGGCCAGGCCGAGCCGCTGCGTCATGCCCCGCGAGAGGCTCGTCACGAGTTCGTCCCGCTTGGCCACCAGATCGACCAGTTCAAGCGACCGCTCAGCCACGCGGCGCCGTTCAGGGCCGTGGATGCGGTAGGCGGCCGCGAAAAACTCGAGGTATTCGATCACCCGCATGTCGTCATAGACGCCGAAGATATCCGGCATGTAGCCGATGCTGCGACGGATGTCGCGGGGGTGCGTGTAGATCGAATGGCCGCACACATACGCCTCGCCCCAGGTCGGCGCGAGGAGCGTGGAGAGGATGCGGATGGTGGTGGTCTTCCCGGCACCGTTGGGGCCGATGAACCCGAAGAGATCCCCCTGCTCAAGCTTGAGATCAAGCGACTCGAGCGCAAAAAAATCGCCGTACTTCTTCGTGAGGTCGATGGTTTCGATCATGGGTCGCCCGTTTCACCCCCGGCTTGGAGAGGCATGAGAATACGCCACATCGTCACTCCCGACGACTGGTCGGTGGTGCCTCCGGCCTGCTGTCCGCCAAACGACCAGCTCGTGCCCATGGGGCCGAAGCCGGCGAGGACCGCCCGCCCCACCGCCAGGTGCGGTGACAAGTCGAGTCGTCCAAGCCGCCCCGGCTCCAGCGACGTGTAGCCACTGCCTCCAGCCGCGGCGTGAAACCCGGCGATTTCCAAGATCTGGGCGACGTCGGTGCTCTCGGTCTCCCAACGGACCACGACGTCGCGATCCTTTTCCTGGGTGCGGCGGGTCAGCGCCGAGGCCAGCGACCGCGGCCCCCGCCCCGTGGATGGATTGAACACCACTCCCGGCTCGAGCCGGCCGATGGTGTAGAGCCAGCCGGCATGCATGAGCACGCACCGCTCCAAGGGAAACGGAAGGTGATGCACCAGTTCGCCACGGAGCGTGCCCTGGGCCTCGACTGTCAGTGTGGCCGTGACCGGCACTTGGGACAGGTCCGCCGTCCACTCCGCCTCGAAGAGCCGACTCGACGAGGCGGCGATCGGCACGGCGGTCAGCCTGGCAGCCGTCGCGCCGTAGGCGTACTCGGCCGCAGCCAGTGACGGGTGCGCCACAGGAGCATCGGTGGCGCCGAGGCCGCGGCCTGAATCAGCACACCACGACACCGCGATGTCAGGTTCGGCAACCGCCAGCCCCGGGGCTGGCGCTGGAGCCACGTCGATCAGACGATTGTCAGGTGACCAACGGCCGGCCCACGAAAGGCCGCGCGCGGCAGCCCCCTCGGCATCGATGTCGATCACTGATGAGGAAGATTCACTCGGTCCCCCTTGCTGCCAAAGACGGCCCGTCTCCCAGACTCCCCAGCCTGCGAGAAGAGAGACCGCCGGCAAGGCCGTCCAGGCCAAGGCGGGCGTGGCCTGCCGCACGAGCCACCAACTGGCTGGATAGAGCGATGCGATCGTCAACCCACCGAGCAATGCCACCATCGAAAACGGCAGGGGAGCGATGCCGGGAAAGCGATCGATGGCCCGTCGCAGTTGGCCCGCCAGATCAAGCGAGACACGGCTCGTTTCCTGCCTGCGGCCGGCCCGTGCCTTTGGCGGACCACCGAGGAGCTCGACAAGCAGCGTGTCGCTGCCCGGCCACGACCGAAAACCAGCCTCGTCAAGGTCGGCGGCGATCCACGTGACGATGCCCAGGCCGTGGCCACGGCGCACCACCAGTGGCAGATCGTTGGGCCGGGCGCCGTCATGGGCCTCGATGAGGCCGTCGATCTCGCGGGCATTCTCGAACACCGGCACCCGCAGGCCCGCCAGGAGACCGCGATCCATCGGCCGGGTGCAGTGGGCAAAGACCTCCAGCGGAGCCGACCGCCGCAACGACACCATCCGACTCACAGGACCCGGCAGCCATCCCGCGACCGTGCTACCGACAGCCGCGACGTCACCCGCCGAGTTGCCGGCCAAGAGGATCAGTCGCCCACCATGGCGTACCCACCCGTCGATGGCCTCGAGCGTTTCGGCATCACGGTTCACCAGGTCGCGGCCGCACGCCAGAATGACATCGGCGCCGTCCAAATCACGCGGGGTCACAGCGAGCGGCAGCGGACCCTGCGGTGCGATGACAACTCGTGGGCGACTCCCGTCCTCCTGGGCGAGCAGCCGGGCCGCCCGGTCGACGCCGGCCGGCTCTCCCAGCACCAGCACAACGGTGTCGGTGGAAGGAATCGGCGTTGGGAGCGCCACGGGCGTAGCGGCAGTCGGTAGCGGCGCGCGGTGAAGGAGCACGCGACCACTCGGTCGGCCAAACCGCACGCAGAATCGGGCTACCGAGCGACCGTCCACTCGCTGCACACTGGCGGGGGGCGACGAGAGCCACTGGCCATCTGGATCCTCGACGCTCGCGTAGACTGGGCCGTCGCCCTCAGCAACGTCGATCGTCAGCGGTGTCCACGAGCCCGTGCGGTAGACGCCGCCAAAGCCCACCACTGGCCCGTCACCGCGCGGCTCGACGTCGGCTGCAGACGCGACTGCGGCGGTCGAGAAGCCAAGCACGAGGAGGCCGAGGAGGACGCGGTTCATGAGTTCATCGTGACTTCGACGGGTGGATCAGGGTTTCTCGGCGTCGGGACAGCTACAGGCCAGCCGACCGCAGCCGGGACAGCCCCGGCCATACTTCCGGGCCACCGCCTCTTCCAAATCGACCTCGACGACATTGGCGATGGTGACAAGCCAGGCCAGCACGTCGGCAAACTCCAACGCCTGCTCGTCATGGCTGCCACTCCGCAGGGCGGTGGCCAGTTCACCAATTTCCTCGGTCAGCCACATGAACGTGCCTTCGACCCCCCGCGCCGCATCCTTTTCATGGTACATCTGCCGGATCAGGGCCTGAAATTCACCGAGTGTCATGCTGGACGTCCCCGACAGGAATGCGGCCGGACAACCGAGCCCCGCCACTTTGTACAGGGAGGCGCCACTCCCGCGAGTGTAGTCGATGGGCCGAACCGCGGGGGAGGAGTCGACTGGTATGGCAGCGACAAACCCCTGCTACGATACCAATGGCGGCGATCCCGCCTCCTTCCCGTTTTTCGACCTGCCATACGATGACCAATCCCCGCACCGTCCGCATCTTCGACACCACGCTCCGTGACGGCGAGCAGTCGCCCGGGGCGAGCATGAATCACACCGAGAAACTGGAGATCGCCCACGCGCTGGCGGCCCTCGGCGTCGACATCATCGAGGCCGGCTTCCCGATCGCCTCACCCGGTGATTTCGAGAGCGTCCGCGAGATTGCTGCAGCCGTGAAGGGCGCGACGATCTGTGGCCTCGCCCGCTGCAACGACACCGACATCGACCGCGCCTGGGAGGCGCTCCGGCTGGCTGGCCAGCCACGAATCCATGTGTTCCTCGCCACGAGCTCGATCCATCGCGAGTTCAAGTTGCGGATGACGGAGGAGGAGGTGCTGGCCCGCGCCGTGGCCGGTGTGACGCGGGCCCGCGGTCTCTGCCCCGACATTGAGTTTTCCCCGGAGGATGCCGCCCGCACCGAGATTGATTTTCTGTGCCGCGTCGTCGAGG
>JBIKNV010000112.1:0-7590 GCA_044358475.1 Pirellulales bacterium
AAGCTCCTCGGGCGGGTCTGGGTGGTGGAGTCGCTTGACCATGTGGCTTCCTTGGCCGGCGCCGCGCCGGAAGGCATCGTGTTCATCACGCGTGACGGCACCAGCCTTTCGACCAACGGTATCTACGAACTCGGCTCACCGGGCAGTGGCCTGGCGCTCGTCTCGCGCCGCAGCGAATGGCGGAGCCTCGAGGAACGCCACCGTGAACTCACGCTCGCCGTCGCGAAGCAGGAGGCTGCGATCGACTCGCTGCAGGCAGAGGCGGCCGACGTCCAGCAGCAGATCCGCCACGCGCTCCTCCGCAAGCAACAGGCCGGTGAGCACATTGCCGCCTCACGTGCCGAACTCGGCCGGGCCACCCGCGAACAGGAGGCGGCCCGCACGAGCCTGGCCGAAGCGGAGGCCGGGCTCCACGGTGCGGAGCGCCTGGCTGTCGATGTCGCGCATGCCCGTGACATGGCGACAATGGTCCTGGCCCAGCACGATGCCCGCATTCAAGAGGCCCAAGCCGCCGTCACGACGGCCCGCGCGGACCTGGCTGCCCTTGACCACAGCCGCAACGAAGTGGCCGAAACCATCCACCGGCTCAGGGCTGATCGGGTCGCCTGCGAGGCCCGCATCAATGAGGCCCGTGCGGCTGTCGAGGCAACGATCGGTGACGCTGCCATCCGTCGTGCCGACGTCGAGGCTGCCGGCCGACGATGCACCGCTGCAGACGCCCGTCTGAAGTCGGTGGAACTCGACCTGCTCACGGCGACCACCACTTTTGCGGAGATGATGGTGTCTGCCGAGCGGGCCCGCAACGCCCTCTCCTCGATCACCGCCGATCGCGTTGCGGTGGCAGCCGCGATCGATGCGGAAGATGCGGAGATCACCTGCACCCGCACCGAACTCGCCGCTGTCGGGGAACACATCCATCGGCTCGACCTCGAGGCGGGCGAAGCCCGTCACACCCGCAGTCGAATCATCGAGCGGATCCGCGACGATTACGACATCGTGATCGAGGGGGAGATGCTCCCCGAACCCGTGACCGATGCCGACGGGGTGGCCATCGACATTCCGGCCGAACGGGGCGAACTTGACCAGCGGATCGACGAACTCCGCCGCAAGCTCGCCTCGATGACGACCGTCAACTTGGAGGCCCTCGCCGAGGCCGACGCGCTCACCGAACGCCTGCAGACGTTGCGGACTCAACTCGCCGACGTCACCGACGGGAAGCAGGCGATCGAGCAGCTGATCGCCCGGATCGACGACGAGAGCCGGCGGCTGCTTGGAGAAACGATCGAGACTGTTCGCGGTCATTTCCGGGAACTCTTTGAACGGGTGTTCGGCGGCGGGCAGGCCGACATCGTCCTCGAACCCGATGTCGACCTGCTGGAGACCTCGGTGGAGATCGTGGCCCGTCCGCCCGGCAAGGAGCCCCGCAGCATTTCACTCCTCTCCGGTGGCGAAAAAACGATGACCTGCGTCGCCCTCCTGCTCGCAATCTTCCGCTCGCGGCCAAGCCCGTTCTGCGTGCTCGACGAGGTCGACGCCGCTCTCGACGAGGCGAATGTCGATCGCTTCGTAGGCGTTCTCAGAGATTTTCTCTCCTCGACCCAGTTCATCGTGGTGACGCATTCGAAAAAGACGATGGCCGCCGGCACCACGCTCTACGGGGTCACGATGGAGGAGTCGGGCGTGTCGAAGCGGGTGTCGGTGCGGTTCGAAGCGACTGCTGCAGCCAGCGGGAAAAACCGGCCGAAAGCTGCCTGAAGCGGCCCTCCGCCACCGGTTATCCCCGCCGGCCGGCCTGGCCCCGAAAGGCGGCTCATGCGTTGCCACCGGCGCGTCCGCAAAGAACGGCTCAAGTCTCACGACAGGATCTTTCGATCTACATCCTTGGTTGGACATGCCGTAGCAATGACCGGTGCCCAAGCCGGACGCTGCTGCGGGATGTGGCAGGGGGGGATACCTGCGAGTCGCCGACCGCGGCTGACGTGTCTCAATGACACGACTGTCCGCGAGTCGTTCTCACATGCCCCCTCGGCTGTTATGCCAACCTCCAGGGGCGCGACGACGCGGCCGTTCCCGTGGATCGATTAGCCGTGTTAATGGGGGGCTGGATTCCACCGTTCGCATTCGTGCGGCGGGGACTGGCCACGGACAATTCCGGATACGAATGATCCACATGGAGTCCACGCGATGAAGGTTTTCACCACTGGCCAGGTCGCCAAGATCTGTAAGGTCGCCCCGCGAACCGTGAGCAAATGGTTCGACTCGGGACGACTCAAGGGATACCGCATTCCCGGTTCGCAGGATCGCCGCATTCCGCGGGAATACCTGATCAAGTTCCTCAAGGAGCACGGCATGCCGCTGGGCGACCTCGAGGACGAAGCAATGGCAAAGGTGCTGCTCGTCGGCCAGGACCAGGTCCTGATCGACAATCTGAAGCGGCAACTGCCCGTCGACAAGTCGTTTAAGATTCAGGTTGCCGCCAGCGGCTTCGAGGCCGGCATCCAGGCCGAGAGCTTCCATCCCGACTGCATCGTGGTGGATTACTCGATCGGCCGCATCGATGCCCAGCAGATCTGTCAGAACCTTCGCCGCAACGCCGAGTATGCCGAGACCATCGTCATCGCTCTGCTGCCGGATGACGGCTCGCAGATCACGATCGACCGGGCCCACGTCAACGAGGTCTTCAAGAAGCCTTTCGACGCGGCTCTGCTCGCCGAACGGCTGCGGACGCTGATCGGCGCCCGCAAGGAACTCGTGTGAGCTGAGATCACCCGGAACGTCCAACTCCATTGGGCCGCGGGTCGATGTGAGCAACAGACACATCGGCCCGCGGCTTCTTTACGCCCGCGGGGCCATCCATGGCCCCCGCGGGCTTGACCGACCTCCGGTCGGAAGGGGGCGTCGCCTCCAGCGACGCAGCCCAAGGTGGTGGAACATCGGAGGCTCACCTGCGGTGAGCCGACCGTAAGCGACGGCAGGCCCGCAGGGATGCCGCCGCGCGACACGAAGCCTTGACCGACCTCCGGTCGGAAGGGGGCGTCGCCTCCAGCGACGCAGCCCCCCCATCTTTCTCTCGTCGCCGCTGCCGCGGGTTTGTTTGCCGCGGTACTCTTGACATGGGAGGCGGCGTGCTTTTCCATCCCGGCGGCCTCCGTGCCATACGGCAGCGTGACCGAGGGACCGTCTCGAGAAAGACTGCGTGCGCACCCACTCCATCAGGCGCCACACCGCGGCGTTTCTCGTTGCATGCTGGTCGCTTTGCGTGGCCGCCTACGTTGCCGCATCTGCGCAGGCTCAGGACGGTCCCAACGCGTACTCGTCCATGCACGATCTGGCCGCACCGAGTGCACGTGCCCCGGTGGCAGCCCCACCCGTGCCCGAAGATGTCGCGTCACCTGCGATGCCTTCCCTCTTCGACGACCCGGAAACAGCGGCGCTCTTTCGGGCAGAAATCAATGCGGCCGTGGAACAGGAGGTCGCCGAAAGACTGGCCGGCATCCCACGACCACGCTACATACCCGCCACCGACTTCCTGCCACCCAAGGGCCTCGTGCTGCACGCCACGAAGCCCGACTCGGGAGAATTCCCGTTCGCTCTGGCGATGAACGGCTATCTCCAGGGTCGTTGGCTCGAACTTGCCCGCGGCGTCACCGAATGGACCGATTCAGCCGGCAACGTGCTGCCCGTGAACAACGAAAACGAATTCAATCTCAACCGAGTGTATCTGCAATGGCAGGGCTACATCGGTCATCCGCAGGTGGTTTACAACATCGCCCTCTTCGGCTCGACGAATGCCGGCCTGCTGGTAACCGTTGCCCCCGTGGGATTCGTGGGGTGGGCGATGACAAAGGACACGAAGGTCGGCATCGGCGTCACTCAGGTGCCCGGCAGTCGCGAATGGCTCATGTCTTCGATGTGGCCGATGGGCATTGATCGCAGCATGGTCAACACGTTCATCCGCCCCAGCTATAGCCCCGGATTCATGTCGAACGGTGCGATCTTCGACAATACGCTGTTCTATCAGGCAGGTGTCTATAACGGCATCGACGGCGGCGTAGCAGGCGTCTTTCGCGAGGGCACGGCGATGGCCTGGGCGGGAAACATGTGGTGGGAGCCGCTCGGTCCCTTCGGCCTCGGGTATTCCGACATGGAACACCACCGCCACCCGGCGATCCGCATCGGCACCAGCGGCGTGTTCGCCAAGAGTCCCGCCCGATTGCTTACCGAATACGTCGCTGTCGCCAATCCTGAAAACACGGTTACCCGCCTCTCCGATGGCACACCGCTGGCCGAACCCGACGCACTTGGTCCCGGCACGCAGGTGAATCGCTTCAACTACCACCTCGCAACGGTCGATGTTGGCTGGAAGTACCGGGGCTGGTCGGCCTTCGCGGAATACTCATGGCGGCTGCTGAACGGCTTCATGGGCACGGGCCCCTTCGAACGAAACAGCCTCTTCGACCATGGCGGGAACGTCTTCATGGGGTGGTGTTTTGTACCGCGCACCTACGAAGTCTACGGCCGCTCCAGTGCCTTGACGGGTCCCTATGGTTCGGCGGCCGAGTATGGCGGCGGCCTGAACTGGTATCTTCATAAATCGCGACAGAGTCGGCTCACACTCGAGGGCCTCTGGATCGACAGTTCCCCAGCGCAGAACTACCTCTACCCGTATCGTGCTGGCTACACGGGCACCGCGATCCAGGCCCAATACCTCGCGATTTTCTGACACTCGCAAAGGTGGCCACGACATGAACGACTCTGCCCATGGCATTCAGATGATCGACGTCGGCGGCAAGCCGGTGACGGTTCGTACCGCGCTGGCGACGGGTCGACTCCTCGGCCAGCCCGAGACGATTCGCCGCATCCGGGAGGGTGAACTCGAAAAGGGCGACGCCGTCGCGACCGCACGAATCGCGGGAATCATGGCCGCCAAGCAGACCAGCGCGATCATCCCCTTGTGCCATCCGCTGCCCCTCGACTCGGTTGCCGTGACGATCAGTTTTGACGAGCCGTATGCCGTGTCGATCAAAGCCATCGTCCGCGCGACCGCCCGGACCGGCGTCGAAATGGAGGCGCTCGTCGCCGTGACCGCCGCCGCCCTGACACTCTACGACATGTCTAAATCGATCGACCCCGGCATGTCGATCGAAGCCGTTCAGCTCGAAGAAAAAACCGGCGGCATCCACGGCGATTATTTGAGAGCCGAAAAAAAAGCGTAGCCCAAGGGTACACAGCTCGACGTGGAAAGCTGGAGATTCGCGCGAAGTCGGGGTCACAGTCTCGACTCCATTCCCGCGGGCTTGTCGAGTCGCTTGACTCGTCTGGAAGAGTCAGCCCGCCGGCTCGCGCCGGCGGCTTCCTGGTGGGGCGCATGGTGGTGTAGCGAGGGATTGCCCGAACCACGGAGCCGGCGTAGCTGGCAAGCGAAGCCATGGATGGCGAAGCGCAGCCAGGTCCGAGTGAGCGAAGGCCTGGAGGGCCGTAGCGAACGTCCGGCGATGTGGTACGGGCAACCCCGAGCCCGCGAAGCCAACCGGCCGTTACCCGCCGCGGGCCGTCTCCGCGAGGATCGGCTCGAGCTCCTCGACAAAGTCACGGATGTCCTTGAACTCGCGGTAGACGCTCGCAAACCGCACGAAGGCCACTTGATCGAGACCGCGCAGCAACTCCATCACCCGCTCGCCGAGCACCCGGCTCGGCACCTCCGTCTCGTAGGTGCCGTAGAGCTCGCCCTCGAGCGCCGACACCGCCATCTCGATCTGTTCCTCGGAGATCGGCCGCTTCCAGCACGCCTTGGCCAGGCCCCGCTTGATCTTCTCCCGCTCGAACGGCTCGCGGTCGCCTCCCTTCTTCACCACCGACAGCATTTGCCGCTCCACCCGCTCGTACGTGGTGAACCGTTTCCTGCAGTCGAGGCATTCACGACGCCGCCGGATCGAGGCGCCGTCGTCACCGGCACGCGAATCGATCACGCGATCATTATCGACTCGACAAAACGGGCAACGCATGGCTGGGAATCCTCGGAGGTGTCGAGCATCCTAAAAGTCCCCGGTCGAGATCGACAAGTGCGACTCTCGCGAGCGGTCAGGAGCCTCAGGCAGCCCCGTCCGCCGGCTTGGCTGCTCGGGCCAGTTTCCAGTCCCGCCGCTGTCGCGAGCTGGGAATGTTCATCGCCTTCCGATACTTGGTCACCGTCCGCCGGGCGACCGTGATTCCCCGCTTGGCAAGCTCCGCGACGAGGGCATCGTCGCAGTAAGGATCGTCCTTCGGCTCGCTGTCGACAATCTCCTGGAGCTTTATCCGCACCGCATCCCAGGCTACCTCGTCCCCGTCGGCACTCATCGTGCCCCCCACGAAGAACCGCCGCAGCGGATAGAGACCACGGGGCGTCTGCAGCCACTTGTCATCGACGGCCCGGCTCACGGTCGTCACGTGCATGCCGATCCGGTCGGCAATCTGCTGCATCTTGAGGGGCTCGATCGCTTCGGGACCCTCGGTGAGAAAAGGCGTCTGGTGATCGACGATCGCCTGGGCCGTTTTGAGAAGCGTGCTTCGCCGCTGCTCGATCGCCTCGATCAGCCATTGGGCAGCATTGATCTTTCGCTTGATGTAGTCGCGGGTCGCAGGATCAGCCTCCGGACTCGAGAGCATTTCTCGATAGAGCGGGCTGATCCTGAGGTTGGGCAGGTCGATCTCTTCCAGCCGCACCTTCCATGAACCGTCGGCCTGCTGGTCGACGTAGACATCAGGCTTCACGGTCGGCACGAACGGCACCTGGTAGGCAGACCCCGGCTTGGGCTGGAACCCGTGAAGCCCCTCCCTAAGTTGCTCGATCTCCTCGAGCGAGTAGCCCGTCTTCTTCTCGATCAAGGGCAGCCGGTTGGCAGCCAGATCCTCGAGGTGGTCGGAGATGATCCGACGCAATTGGCTTGCGTGAGGAGTGTCGGCCGTGATCTGCAGCAGCAAGCATTCTTTCAGGTCGCGGCCGCCCACGCCCGGCGGATCCATGCTTTGCACGACCGCCAACGCCTTCTCGAGATGCACCAACTGCCCGGGCGGCCCGTCGGGGTCGACGAGCTCGGCCAGCGGCATCGCGAGATAGCCGTTGGCATCGAGGTTGTAGATCACCTTGTCAGCGGCCAGTCGCTCGGCGTCGGTGAGCTCGTAGTTGGAAAGCTGATCGTGAAGGTGGTCGGAGAGCGTTTCCGGCCGCTCCTCCATGTTGGCCATCGCATCGAGATAGCGGTCGGCCGATTCCTCGATCCGTGAGGCGGAGGGTCGGCTGCGGTCATCGTCGGAATCGGGATATTCGCTGGCCCAGTCATAGGTCCGCGCGAAGTCGGCCTCATTAGCGTGCTCCTGGTCGACGATGAGCGGCTTTTCGTCGACCGTCTGGGCGAGGGGAGTCGGCGGCACTTCCACCGTGCCGCCCTGCTCACCCCCGGCCGACTCGGCTTCCGGCTCGACGACCTCGAGCGTCTCGTTGTTTTGGATCTCCTGCTCGATCCGCTCCTCGAGGGCCATCATGGGGAGCTGCAGGATTTCCATCGACTGGATCATCCGGGGCGCAAGCACTTGCTTCTGCGCCATCCG
>JBIKNV010000005.1:0-23465 GCA_044358475.1 Pirellulales bacterium
TTGCGGGATGCTGCCGGCGCGGGTGGTAAGGATTCTGCCGGTTATCGCGAATCCTGACGACGCTGCGGCTTGGGAAATTTGTGCACCCACCGTTTCAAGGCTATATGGATGGGGTGAGAGCACCCTTGGCCCTCCCCTCCAACCCTTGAGCTCCTATGCAGTTGTTCCGAAGCATGAGTCTGCGCAACCTCATCCTGGTGTCGTTGCTGGCTGTCTCGCTGATCCCTCTCGCCGCCATCGCGGCCTTGCTGTACCAGAGGAGCGCGAACGCCCTGGAAAAGGAGGCCATTGCTCGTCTTGAAGTCGTGAGATCGATCACCGCCAAATCGGTCGGGCGTTACTTCCTCTCGCTCCAGGATGAACTTGTAACAGCAGCCGATGCTGGTGTTGCCAGGGAGGCCCTGCGAGCCATGAACGCCGCCGTGGCGAGCCTTGCCGGCCGGGGTCCCGATGGCGCGGCGTCATCGCGGGCGGCCCTGGCGGTGTGTCATGGCCAAGGGCTTAGTCGCGCGGTCGAGAAATCTGGAAAGTCGAATTCAGCGGTCGCCGAGGTGGTGAAGTCCCTTGACGATGTGGCTATCCAGATGCAGACCCTGTACATCGCGGAAAACCCCAACCCACTCGGGGAGAAGCAGGTTCTGGATGATGCCGGCGATGGCTCGGAGTATTCGCTGGCCCATGCCCGCTACCATCCCTCATTCCGCCGCATGCTCGAGAGGTACGAGGTCTATGACATCTTCCTGATCGATGCCGCTACCGGTCGGATCGTCTATACCGTGTTCAAGGAGATTGATTTCGGCACCTCGCTCCGCAGCGGGCCGTTTGCGGGGACCCGTTTCGCGAAGGCTTTCAGCCAGGCCGCTGCATCGATGAAGCGTGGCTCGGTGGCCTTTGCCGAGTTTGAGGAATACCTGCCTTCCGCCTTTGCGCCGGCAAGCTTCATCGCCACGCCAATCTTTGACGGAGAGCAGTTGATCGGAGTGATGGCGTTTCAGATTCCGATCGACAAGGTCAGCGGAATCATTGCAGAGACGACCGGGATGGGTGATACCGGCGATACGTATGCAGTGGGCCCCGATCGGCTCTTTCGCTCGAACTCTCGCTTTGCGTCCGATCTCGGCGTCACATCGACCATCCTGCAGCCTCAGATCAAAGTGGACACGCAGCCCGTTCAAGAAGCTCTCGACGACGGCGAAGCCGGCAGCGGCCGTGCTATCAACTACCGGGGCGAGCCGGTGTTCTCATCGTGGCAGCCCATCACGGTGTTCAGTGGCGAAGCAGATCCAGATCGTGCGGTACGGTGGGCAATTGTTTCGGATATCGCCACCGCGGAGGTCCTCGCGCCCGCGCGAAGTCTGCGGAACTGGAGCGTGGCCATCTTTCTGATCACTGCCGGTCTCGTGGCTGCCATTGCAGCAGCCATTGCCCGTCGTCTCGCACGAGGGCAGATGGAGCTCGAGGTGAAAGTTGCCAGCCTCGCAGAGGTCTTCACGGCGGCCTCGGCAGGAAACCTCACGAGTGATGTTCATGTCGTCGGAGAGGATGACATGGGGCGACTTGGGCAGCATGCGGGCAGGATGCTCCAGGATCTGCGGAATTTGATTCGTCAGGTCCTCGATGCGGCTGCACAGCAGCGGCAGGGAGCGGCGGCGATCGCGGAAAGTGCCGCGTCGCTCAGTGATGGAGCGCAGACCCAGGCCGCGAGTGTGGAAGAGCTCGCGGCGGCTACGGAGCAGATGATCAGTACGGTCCAGGATGTTGCCCGGAAGTGCGGACAGGCTCGTGACAAGGCTCAGCTCACCGCAGAGACGGCCCGCAACGGAAACGAACGCGTCAGCAAGGCGATCGATTCCATGGAGAGAATTCGTGGTTCCTCGGAACGGGTGAGTGGCATCGTTGACGTGATCAGCGAAATCGCCGGACAAACCAATCTCCTGGCGCTCAACGCCGCCATCGAGGCGGCCCGCGCTGGCGAGCATGGCCTCGGCTTCGCTGTCGTCGCCGATGAGGTGCGCAAGCTGGCCGAGCGTGCGAGCGAGGCGGCGAAAGAGGTGAACCACCTCATTCGGGAATCATCAAGCCGCGTTCAGGAAGGAGTCGACCTTTCCGGGGAGGCGGCAACGTCACTCGAGGCGATCGTCTCAGAAGTCATCTTGGCGTCGGAAACGATTTCCGAAATCGCATCGCTTTCGGAGGTTCAGGCAGCCAATGCCGCCGAACTCAAGCTCGCACTGAGATCGATTTCGGATACCACGGAATCGGCGGCGGCCTCGGCCGAAGAGCTGGCGGCGAGTGGCGAGGAGCTCAATAGTCAATCGGAAGGCCTGTACGCACTCGTCGAGCGATTTCGGGTGTAGGGAGCGTGGGGCTGGGGTCACGCCGAGAGAGTGAGGCCTGGATACCGCTGGTCGAGACGGGGGCGGAGCCGGGGAGGACTCGGGAAAAAGCAGTCCGCACCCGCTACACTCTCGCTCCTCTGATCATGCATTCCCCCCGTCCCGTTCTCCATCCACGTCGCGACCTGTCCGGCCAGTTGCTCTTTCTCGGCACCGGCACGAGCGTGGGTGTGCCGGTGGTCGGCTGTGGCTGCGTGGTCTGCTTGGGAGGCGACCCGCGCAATCAGCGGACTCGCACGAGCGTCGCTCTCGGCCTGCCGGGGGGCACCCTGCTCATCGACACGACTCCCGATTTACGGATGCAGCTTCTCCGCGAGCGGCTCGGCGGCGTGGATGCCCTGCTCTATACCCACGATCATGTCGACCATGTCTACGGCCTCGACGACATCCGCCCGATCTGCTTCGCCGCCGGGAAGCCGCTCCCGGTCTACTGCGAGGAGCGGGTGGAGCGTCGGATTCGCAAGGCCTTCGACTACGCCTTCGAGACGCTGCCGATCCCGGGGGGCGGGCTGCCAAAGGTAGCGTTCGAGCGGATCACGTCGGCCCCGTTCGAGCTGCTTGGTGTCCGCGTCGTGCCGCTCCCACTGCGGCATGGTTCTTTCGACGTCCTCGGGTTCCGATTCGGTGGACTCGCCTACTGCACCGATACCAACGAGATTCCGGCCGACACGTGGCCGCTGCTCGAGGGGCTCGACACGCTGATCCTCGACTGCCTCAGGCCGGAGCGGCATCCCACGCACTTTTCGATCGACGAGGCCCTGGCGGTCGCGGCGCGGGTGGCAGCCCGCCGGACGCTGTTCGTGCACATGTCCCACGACATCGACCATCCTGCGATGTCAGCGGGGCTTCCCGCAGGCGTGGAATTTGCCTACGACGGCCTCACGGTGCCCCTGGGCCTTGCCTGACGCGGCTGCGGTCGCTCCCGACCTGGTTATCGGCCGGCCTGGCGGACGTGCCGCGCCCGGATGACGTGCGTGGCCAGACCAAGCCGCTCGAGCAACAGGATCAGGTAATACGTGATGTCGAATTCCCACCACTTGTGCTGCACACTGGCGCTGGCGGGATCATGGTGGTGATTGTTGTGCCAGCCCTCTCCCATCGCGACCAGGGCCACGAACCAGTTGTTGCGGCTGTCCTCCCCGGTGGCGTAGGTCCGGTACCCGAAGAGGTGCGTCAGGGAGTTCACGCTCCAGGTCACGTGCCAGACGAGCACCGTACGGACGAACACGCCCCACACCAGCCCGCAGGCCGCCAAGTGAACGCCATGCTGCCAGTCGCCCCCGGTCCAGCGACCGACGAGCAGGCCCGCGGCCGCGAACACGGCCGCGTGGATGAGATAGATCACGAGAATCGCCCAGGGGTGTCGCTCCAGAGACAGGTAATAGTCGTCGGAAAGAATGTCGCGGGCGTATTTCTCGAGAAAGGCCATCGAGCGCCGCCGCGGCACCCGCCTGAACAACCAGCCCATGTGCGCCCAGAGGACACCGTGCCGCGGCGAGTGCGGATCCGGCTCCTCGTCGGAATGGTGGTGATGGAGGCGGTGATTCGCCACCCATCGAGACGGCGTGTCCTCCAGAGAGCAGAGCGCGATCGTCGTCAGCATCCGCTCCAGCCACCGCGGCACCTTCACACTTCGGTGAGAAAGCAGTCGGTGGTAACAGAGATTGATTCCCAGGGTGCCGAAAACGTTCGTGCCGATTACCGCCAGCACCACGCCCGACCAGGCGAAGCACCAGGGCATCAGGGCCAGGCATGCCAGAAGGTGGACCGTGGTGATTGGCAGCAGATACTCCCAATGCACGTCGTGCATCACCAGAGGTCGCGAGCGGGCGAACGTAGCCAAAGTGTGAGTGTCCGGAAGTGGCAGATCCTTGCCGCGGGCCGCGACCGGACCCAGTATCCACGTTTTTCGAAAAGTTTCACGGCCCAATCTTGCTCCGCTCGGCGAGTTCATCACTCGGTGTGCGGGTTGCACCGATCAGGTAAACGAGATGGCCGGCTGCGCGTCCCCATGTGTCGTGGGACCGCCGAATGGCACCTGTTTTCAGACACGCGGACCAGAGTTCCGCGACGTCATGCAGAGATCCGCGGGCAGCATCAGCCGGTTTGGGGGCGGAAATTCGTGTCCTCCGTGTTCTCGTGTCTGGTAGTCTTCCCTGCGGAGATACACGAGGACGAGGAGCGCATGGGGTGACGAGCAACGGTCGAAGTGAGGCCCGAAACGTGATCCTGCGGTTGCGGCGATACCGCGATCGAATCCAGGAGATTGCGTCGGCAGCCGCCAGCACGCCGGCCGCGGGGAACGGCGGCACGATCGTCGTACAGCGTCAAATCAAGTCGCTGAAGAACAACCTCGACAACGATGCCCACGAGTGCGCGATCGGCCGCAAGCGGATGGTCCAGACCGCGTGTGAGCATGATTTCTTGTGGCCGGCACTCCGGGAAGCAGCCGCTGCCATCGACGTGATCGCTGCGCCGGCGGTGATCGATGGTGGCTCGAACGCGGCACTGTGTGCCGCCCAGACCAGCATTCAGCACTACCTGACGCAGTTGGAGGGGCAGTGGCCGACCCTGTAGGCAAGGGTGGCCGATTGCCCTGCGCGCAGGTGCTGGCGGAGCGGCTGACGTCGCCCCCGCGGTGTGATGAGAACACGGGGTATTTGATTTTCATCCGCTCCTCACGTATGGTCTCGAAATCAGTTGGTGATGACGCAGTCTTGATGCACAAGCGGGTCAGTGATCCCGTCTCTGTTTCGTGTCGCGTCCTCCCTCTGGCGGGCTGCCACTTTCTGGCTCTCTCGCAGTGACCCTGAAAGTGAACCGGGTATCCATGCCCATGAGGCCCACCAGTCATGCGCCCCAAGTGGGTGCCCCGTCGTCTCCGCACGGCAGCCTGCCCTTCGCGTCGCTTGGCCTCTCGCCAGCGGTCCTCAAGGCTGTCGAGCGGCTCGGGTTTGCGGGCATGTCGCCGATTCAGGCGGCGGCGATCCCCCTGATCGTGGCGGGCCACGACGTCGTCGGCCAGTCGGAGACGGGCTCGGGAAAAACCGCCGCCTTCTGCATCCCGGCCATCGAACGCGTCGATCTGCGGGAGCGGAGCACGCAGGTGCTCATGCTGGCACCGACCCGGGAGTTGGCCATGCAGATCCACGAAGAGGTGCGCAAACTCGCGGCCTTCGTCAAGGAGCTGCGGTCGGTTTCGATCCACGGCGGCGTTGCCTACGAACGGCAGTTCGCGGAGCTGAAACGCGGTGGCCACATCGTGGTGGGCACACCGGGACGGCTGACGGACCACATGGCGCGCGGCACGCTCGACCTGTCCACGGTGAAAATGCTGATCCTTGACGAGGCGGACCGGATGCTCGACCTGGGGTTTCGGGAAGACCTGGAGAAGGTGTTCGCGGCCGCACCACCGGACCGCCAGAACGTCTTTTTCTCGGCGACGATCTCGCCGCCAGTCGCCGCCTTGGTGCGCAGCCATTCCCGTGATCCCAAGACGGTGACCATTACGAAGACAGCCGTCGGTGGCCCGCCCTTGGTCGAACAGGTCTTGTACGAGGTGCGGCATCACGACAAGTTTGCCGCCCTGTCGCGGCTGATCGACTTTCACGATGTTCGGAGCGGCCTCATCTTCTGCAACACGCAGCGGATGGTCGAGGAACTGGCAGACAAGCTCGTGGCCCGTGATTGCTCCGCTGAGCGGCTGCACGGCGGCATGGCGCAGGCCCAGCGCACCCGCGTGATGGAAGCCTTCAAAAAGGGGGTGTTCCGGGTGTTGGTCGCGACCGATGTCGCGGCGCGGGGCATCGACGTGAACGACCTCGAACTTGTCGTCAACTACGACCTGCCGTACGACCCCGAAGACTATGTGCATCGCATCGGCCGCACGGGTCGGGCGGGCCGCAGAGGCAGGGCGGTGACACTTGTCTCCGGTGCCGGCACATATAAGCTGCGCGCGATCGAGCGGTTCACGGGGACGAGAATCGAGCGGGGACAGATTCCCTCCGCCGAAGCGGTGGCGAAGCGTCGCGACAACGTGCTCGTGGAACGTCTGCGGCACACGCTCGCAGAGGGTCCATTCCCGAACGAAACGCGGTTCGTGGAGCAGCTCCTCAGCGAGGGCCGCACGCCCCTGGAAGTCGCGACGGCGATCCTGCACCACTTCGCCCCGATGGATACGACTCGCCCGGGGAACGATGACGACGTTGCGGCGGCCCCCGGAAAACCCCGTCGCGGCGGCCCGCAGCATCGTCCCGCGCAGCGGCCAGCGCGTGGCAAAGGCCCATTCAAGAAGAAGCATTCCAAGAAGCCCCGTCCGAGAGCCGACTGACGCCGGTCGGAGTCTGGGCCGAGGCCACCTGGGAAGATTCAGCCGGCTGCCGCCTCTTGGCAGCCCGAATACGGGAGTGCGGCGGCCCGAGGAGCATCCTTGAGGATCGCCAGCTCACCGAAGAATGAGCCTGGTGGCAGCACCGTGAGTTGCTCCGGCGGATCACTCCGGAGGACCGCGACCCGCCCTTTCGTGAGGAAATACATCTCGTCCCCCACGTCGGCCTCGTGAACCACGACGTCGCCCGGCGCGAACACTCGACCATCGAGCCGAGCGAAGCTGTCGCGCAGGAACTCGGTTCTGGCATTCTTGAAGAACGGAACCTGTTCGATCAAGGCGGCGGTGATGGCCCGCATCCGCAGGAGTTCGGGGTCGATCTTGCCAGGCCCCGTGGAGGGCATCTCGGAGATGACGTGGACCTCGGCATCGACGCCCGCGAGTTCAGCTGGGTCGTGTCGGCCTGCACGCTCGCCGCCGGGGTCGCCGGATTCCTGGCGGCGCCGTGGCTGGACCGCGTGCCGCGGAAGACGGCCTCTCTCGTGTTTTCGCTTGGCCCTTGTCGCGGGCACGGCGGCGTGTGGACTGGCAGGCGCCCTTCTTCGCTCTCACGGCGATCGGCTACCGCTGGTCGGGCTGGCCGCGTGGTCGCTGCCGCCGTTGGCCGCGCATGTGGAAGGCACGCGGCGGCCGCCCTTGGCACGCCTGCTCGACACGCTCGCGGGCCGCATCCGCCGAGCCGCTCCTCCAGTGTGTCTTTCAGCGATTTCGCAGTCGTAGCGAGTTGGCGATCACCGAGAGTGAGCTCAGCGTCATCGCCGCGGCGGCGAGCATCGGGCTCGTCACATGGCCGAGCAGCGGATAGAGGGCTCCGGCGGCGACGGGGATTGTCAGCACGTTGTAGAGGAAGGCGAGCACGAGGTTTTGGCGGACGGTGGTCATGGTGGCACGCGCGAGGTCGATTGCCCGAGGCACTGCGGCGAGGCCACCAGAGAGGAGCGTGATGTCGGCGGTCTCGAGGGCCACGTCGGCCCCCGACCCCATCGCGATGCCGACGTCGGCTGCGGCCAGGGCCGGCGCATCGTTGATCCCGTCGCCGACGAAGGCGACCGTGCTGCCGGACGGGGCGATGGTACGCCACGTCTCGACCCAACGGGCTTTGTCCGCGGGCGCGAGTCCTCCATGAGCCTCTTCAATGCCGACCTGTGCCGCGACCGCCTTCACTGTGGAATCACGGTCGCCGGAAAGCATGACGAGCCTCCGCCCCTGTTCTTTCAGCGTGCCGATCACATCCACGGCTTCCGGCCGCGGCGTGTCGGCGATGGCAAACGTCCCGGCCAACTGGCCGTCGATCGCGACGAGGATGAGCGTGGCTTCTGGCCTAGTCAGGTGGTCAACGCCGGAATACCCGATCAGGTCGACGCCCTCGGCCGCCAGGAAAACCTCACTCCCCGCGAGCACCGCATACTCGCCGACGCGGCCACGGATGCCACGGCCCACCACCGCCTCGACCTGCGTGGCTTCTCCAAGCGAGATTTCGAGATTTGCCGCCGCGTCGGTAAACGCCCGGGCCAGCGCATGCTCGCTGGCCGCCTCGAGACTGGCTGTGATGCCAAGGAGCCGGCGGGCCGAAGCAGCCTGCCACGCCGAGCGATCATCGCCTTCGATCGCAACGCGGGATCCGTCGTCATGCAGAACCAGCGTGGCGACGATCCGCGGCCGGCCCAGGGTGAGCGTACCGGTCTTGTCGAAGATGATCGTCTCCGAACTGGCGAGCTGTTCCATCGCCTCGGCGGACCGCACCAGAATTCCCTGCCGGGCCCCGCGGCCGATTGCCACGGTCATCGCGAGCGGCGTCGCCAGGCCCAGGGCACAGGGGCAGGCGATCACGAGCACGCTCACCGCCGAAAGCAGGCCGAGAGCCAGCCGCGGCTGCGGGCCAAAGAGCGACCAGCCGAGAAAGGTCGCCACCGCCACGGCCAGCACGGCAGGCACGAACACCGCGGCCACCTGGTCGGCGAGTTGCTCGATCGGTGCCCGGTGTTCGTGGGCCTCGCGCACCAGCCGCGTGATCCGGGCCACGAGCGACTCCTCGGCTGCCACATCGGCCCGCACCACGATCGCGCCCGCGCCATTGATCGCCCCGCCGAGCACGCGATCGCCAGCCCCGCGGTCGATCGGAAGCGGCTCTCCGGTCAGGAGCGACTCGTCGCAGGTGGTGACCCCTTCGAGAATCGTGGCATCGGTGGGAATCCGGCCGCCGGGGCGAACGCGGAGCCGGTCGCCGGGACGGACACGGTCGAGTGGCACCGTCTCCATCTGACCATCGTCCACGATCCGGTCGGCGGTCGGTGGCGACAGGTCCATCAGTGCGCGGATCGAGGCTGTGGTGCTGCGGCGAGCCCGGCTTTCCAAGAGTTGGCCGACGAGTACCAGCACCACGATCATTCCGGCAGACTCGAAAAACACTTCCACGCTGCCGTCCTCCCGACGGAAGGCAGGGGGAAAAATGCCGGGGACGAGCGTCGCGATCGTGCTGGCCGTCCAGGCCACGAGCACGCCCAGCGCGATCAGCGAAAACATTCCGGGCCGGCCCCGACGAAATCCCTCCCAGCCTCCGGTGAGAATGGGCCATCCGCCCCAGAAGACGATCGGCGTGGCGAGGAGCAGTTGCAGCCAGTTGCCAGGCGTTCCTGCCAGCCATTCGGGCGCATGCCAAGCCAACGCGTGCCCCGCCATGCCCGCCATCGCGACGGCCATCAGGAGGGCGGCGACATTCGCGCACACGAAGAGCCGCCATTGCTCGGGCTTGGTGCTCGGCTCTTCGCGGGCGCAGCAGGGCTTGAGCGGCTCGCGGCCCACGCCGGTCGGTGCCGCTGCGGGCGTCTCGATGATCGTCAATTGCGGGAGCATGACGTGGCCTGCAGTGGTGGGTCAGACCTCGCTCGCATGCGAGGCCACGAGCAAGCGAGCGAGCACGCGGCGGGCCTGGTCCGAATCGATGGCTGCCATGGCCAGCTGCGCTGCCTCGATGTGATTGGGGGCCCTGCCAGCAGCCCACAGCAGCGCCGCGGCATTGAGCACGACGATGTCCCGGCGGGGGCCGGGCTCGCCATCGAGCACGGAGTGGATGCAGGCGGCGCTTTCCTCGGCGTCGGTAGCGAGCAGGGCGGCCCGGTCGTCGAATGCTCGCGTCACGAGTCCAAAATCTTCGGGCGTCCAGGTGGCCTCGCGAATGCCCTGCGGAGAGACATCGAGCACGCGGGTCGGCGCAAAGAGACCGACCTCATCGACACCGTCGTCACTCCGCACGACGATCGCCCGCGGCATCCCGAGCAGCTGCGCGGCTTCGGCAACGGGCCAGCGGGCATCGTCACGGCCGACGCCGATCACCTGCACACTCGCCCCGGCGGGATTACAGAGTGGGCCGACGAGGTTGAAGACGGTGGGACGGCCGATGGCCCGTCGCAGATCTCGCAGCCTGGCCAGGGCAGGGTGGTGCGCTGGCGCGAACAAGAAGGCGATCCCCACGTCAGCGAGGCAGCGCTCGACCACCGCCATTGGCGGAGACACCTCGACGCCAAGCCGCTCGAGCACGTCGGCGCTGCCGGTGCGACTCGACACGGCGCGGTTGCCATGCTTGGCCACCGGTAGCCCGGCGGCCGCCACGACGAGTGCCGCCGCCGTACTGATATTGAAGGTGCCGGAGCCATCGCCACCGGTGCCACAGGTATCGCCCATCAACTGATGCACCGCACGGATCGGCAGCATCCGTGCCCGCAGCGCCTCGGCTACGCCGGCAATCTCCGCTGCCGTCGGCGCACGGTCGGCCGTCGTCACGAGCCACTCGCCAAATCGCTCGATCGCGAGCGTCTCATCAAGCACTGCCTCGACCAAACGACGAGCATCTTCACGGGTCAACGCCTCCCCCCCAGCCTGACGGCTCAGCATCTCATCGATCAACGAGTTTTTGTCGGTAGTCATGCTGAGTCTCGAAATCGCGCAAAAAAGTCAATTCATTCCGGCATTTTACTGTACACGGCCCGTCCATAGTTGACCCTTCTGAACGCTTCCCGCGAGGGGCTGCCCGTGCCAGGGAGCCGGCGTATGCAGACAGGCGAAGCAAGGATTGCGGAGCGTAGTCTGCATCCGAGCGAGCGAAGGGCACGACGCCCTTTGCGAGCGTCCGGCGACGTGGCACGGGCAGCCCCTCGCCGCGTGACCGTCCGACGTTGCAGCACCGGAAACCCTGAGCCATGTTTCTTTCACGCGACCAGACTTGGTACCATTCCCGCATGCCTCGCAAAGTGATTATCGACTGCGACCCGGGAATCGACGACGCCGTGGCCCTCACCATGGCCCTGTTCGATCCCCGCCTGGAAGTGCTGGCTGTGACGGCCTGCGGCGGCAATGTGCCCGCGGATCAGGCCACGGGCAATCTCCAGTCGCTCGTGAAGCTGCTCGATCCCCCCCGGCTCCCGCGGATTGGCGTTGCCGCCGGCGAAGGGCTCCTGCCGGCGCGGCCCTTTAGCCTCCACGGGAGCGACGGCCTCGGGGGGCTCAATCTGCCGCATGCCAACCTCCATGGCGCCCACACGGCGGAGAAGGTGATCTGGGAGACGCTGCGGGCCCATCCCCGCGAGGTGACGATCATCGCCCTCGGGCCGCTCTCCAACCTGTCGCGGGCGTTCACTCGCGACCCATCGGTCGTGGAACTTGTCCACATGCTGGTGATCGGCGGCGGCACTGTCCACGGCCACGGGAACGCGACGGCTGTGGCGGATTTCAACTTGTACTGTGATCCGCACGCGGCCCGGCACGTGATCCGCGAGCCGCTGGCCAAGACGCTCGTGCCACTCGAGACCAGCGGCCAGGTGATCTTCGGATTCGACGTTCTCGATGAACTGCCCGACGAGTCGTCGCGGGCAGGCATGGTCCTGCGGCGGATGCTGACCCATTCGTTCCGGGCACACCGACAGATCCTCGGGAGCGAGGGGATCGTCATGCACGATGTGGTCACGCTCGTGGCGGCGACCAATCCCGAACTCTTCGAGCGGGTGAGCGTGGCGGCTGATGTCGAGACGGCGGGCGACCTGACGACCGGGATGCTCGTGATCGACCGCCGTCAAAACAGGACGGGGCGGCCCAACGCCGACGTGCTCAGCGGCTGCGACGCTGCAGCAGTTGCAGACTGCGTACTGCGGAGCCTGGCGGCCGCCGGAGCCGCGACAACGTAGGACAGGCTTCCAGCTGTCCTGGCCCGTTGTGTGCCCGCCCTACTCGAACTGGTCTCGGCTGGCGACGGGCATTGAAAGTTCGATCATCTCGCGGTCGCGAAACACCCCGAGCGTCACCGTGCGGTTGGTGGGGGTCATGCTCACCATGCTCACCAGGTGGTCGTCATCCTCGATCGCCGCCCCGTCGAACTCGACGATCACGTCATTCGGCAGGATGCCCGCGACGTCGGCAGGGGACCCCTTCGTCACCGCCGACACCCGGGCCCCGACGGGACGGACCAGACCGAGCTGGTTCGCTGCCTCATTGGTGAAAACGCTATCGAGCGTCACACCCAGGTACGCCCGCGAGACGGTGCCCGTGCGGACCAGTTGGTCGGTGACGAACATCACCATCGAGATCGGGATGGCAAACCCGATCCCTTCGCTACCGCCGGAGTTGCTGGCGATGGCCGTGTTGAGGCCGACCACTTCGCCCCGCAGGTTGACCAGCGGCCCGCCGCTGTTCCCGGGATTGATGGCCGCATCGGTCTGGATGAAGTCCTGGTACTTCACGCCCCCCTCGCCCAGATCGAGGTCACGGCGGCCCTTCGCTGAAACGATGCCGAGCGTGACGGAATGAGCGAGCCCGAACGGGCTGCCGATCGCCAGCACCGTGTCGCCGATCTGCACTGCGTCGCGTTTCGCCAGCCGCGCGGTCTCCACGTCGTCGGCATCGATCTCCATCACGCCGATGTCGGTGCCAGCATCGGACCACAGCCTCGTGGGCCGCAACTCGCGGCCGTCGTCGAGCCGGATCGTGATGTTGGCCAGATCGGCCCGATGGATGACGTGACGGTTGGTGATCACGACGGTGCGACCAGCGACCGTGGAAATCACGCCTGAGCCCGCCTCTTCTTCACTGGCCTTGCCGTTCCGGGGACGCAGCATCGGCTTCTTGGCATCGATGTGGACGACCGTGGGGCGCAGCAACTGCGTCAGTCGCCGCAGCTGAGCCGCCTGCCGCTCGAGGTAGTCGGCATCGCGGGCCACCTGCTCGTAGAGCGACTCTCGCTCCGACTCGGTGAGCCGCGCTGGCCGCAGCGGATCGATCCGCTGCTCAATCGAACCGAGCGGCTTGATCGGGGCCAGTCTGACAGGCGGCTCGTCGGCCGCCGCCATGCCCGCCACCACGCCGAGGCCGAGCAGCGCACGGATGCCGCCGTGAAAAAGGGCAGTGCGTCGGGACAGGGGCTGAATCATGGACGATCTCCGCGTCCTTCCAGCATACCCGACACCGATCAGGAGATGTCGATCTCCATTTCGCCCGAGATTTCCTCGGACTCCTGTGGCCGACCACTCCCGCCGCCCGATCGCTCCAGATCACGCTGGCACGAAATGCACATCGTGGCATAGGGCAGAGCATTGAGCCGCGCCATGGGGATTTTGCAGTTGCAGACTTCACACAGGCCGTAGACGCCCCCCTTCATCCGCTCAAGGGCATTCTCGATCGAGGCCAGTTCCCGACTTTCAACTTCGGCGAGCTGGGAACTGATTTCATCCTGGGCCGAGTCGTACGCCGCGTCGATGACGTCGCCCGGGGATTCGCTCCGCAACTCCTTGAGCAGCGAGAGGTCTCCCGCCAAGGCGCTTCGCAGGGCGTCACGGCGGCGGACGAGGATTGCCCGCAGGTTCAGGAGTGCATCTTTGCGTGCCATGGTGTCTGCTCCGCGACGCCCGGGGCGGCCTTGGCAGGGGCCGAAACGAGACAGGTCGCAACAAATAGTACGCCCCCCGTCCGAAATGGTTCGCCCGAAAAAAATCGACCGTAAACCCAGGGAAAATCCATGAAAATGGATTTTGACAGTTGGGGAAGGGGGGGCGAAGTCTGCGGCCCCGAGCCAAATGGCCTGGGCTCGGCGAGGGCGGTCGGGGAAAGCCTCGGCTTCGGGGCGAGGATACGCCAACTCGCCTCGACTTCACCCGCCCGCCCTCGCCTCCCATACGGATAGCTACCGCTGGGGGCGGGTGATGGGGATCTGAACTTCGGAGTATTTGAGGAAGCTGGGAACGAAGGGGCTGTTGTAACCGAGGGTGCGCGGGGGGCCGGCTTCCTTCCATTCGGGGTGGGTGGCCAGCCACTCGCGGAGCTGCTTGATGCCCTTGTCGGCGGTGGCCTTGGAGTAGCTGCCCCGCAGGCCGACCGAGACGACAGTCGTCTCGGGTACGTCTTCGACGACCACCAGCGGATCTTTCGGGTCGGCGCCCGGCGTGCCGAGGTCGGGCGTGGCGTACAGAAACGCCATCGATTCGCCGTTGCCTTCCATCTGCACCGGGGAGGTCATCGCAATGTCGTTGCGTTTGATGTGATTGAAGAGCTTCATGAACATCGCGTTATCAGAGTCCTTGCCGACAGTCGCGCGGGCCAGCCGATGGGCCGGATAGGTCTTGATGACGACTTCACCGACGGTGCCTGGCGCGGGAAAGCCCTTGGGGAGGTCGGCTTCGGAGACCAGCATCGGTCGGGCTCCCTCCTGCTCGTCGGCAGTGGCGGGCAACACCAGCCCTGCAAGGACGGTGAACCAGGTGACAACGGAACTCGCGAAACGTGGCATGACGTGCCTCCTCCATGATGGAAGCATTCTCTCACTCAGCCGGCGATTGGGCAAAACACCAGATCGTGCCGTCACCGCTGGCCAGCACGACCCGACCGTTGGCGACGGCAGCCCCGCCGACGAAATCACCCCCCGCGTCAAACTCCCAGATCGGGGCACCCGTGGCGGCATCGACCGCCACAATCCGGCCGGCTGAGTCACCAACGACGATGGCTTCGCGATCACCGTCTCCCAGATGCACCACCAGCGGAGAGGCATCGACGCGGCCCCGCATCGGGTGCCGCCACCGCTGCGTGCCATCGGCTCGGGAGAACGCCTCGATCGCGCGTCCGCGGGAGCCAACGATCGCGAGTTCGCCCGCGATCGCGGCGCTCGAGCGATATGCCCGCCCCTTCACGCCGGCTGTCGTCTTCCAGGCTTCGCGGGCTGGTGCGATGTCGATGCCATAGAAGATGCCCCCCTCGGTGCCGAAGAACATCCGCCCCTCATGCGCGGCCGGGGTCGTGCCGGTCGGCCCGTCGATCGGCACGGCCGCCATCTCCTTTCCTGTCGTGGCATCGATGACGTGCAGGCTGCCGTCGCAGCCCGCGACGAACACCGCGCCCCCGGCCACCGTCGGTGAGCAGCGAATCTGGTCGCCGATCTCGTGCGTCCAGACGGCCGTGCCGTCAGCAAGCTGCAGGCAGGAGAGCGTGGCGTCCTGGGATCCGATCAGCACGCGCGGCCCGTCTGTGGAGGCCATGATCGTCGGTCCGCCGGAGATCTCGGCTTCCGTCTCGTGTTCCCAGCAGACTTTTCCTGTTTCGCGGTCGAGGGCCCGCACGTTGCCCTCGGCATCGCCCACTACGACCAGTGGCAGTGCTGCGTCGGACGACACGGCCGCCGCAGCCGGGAAGCCAGCGTCGGCCTTGAACGTCCAACGCATTTCACCGGTGTCGAGCGCGATGGCGTGGAATGCGCCGTCAAGATCGCCGACGTAGATCGTGCCGCCCGCGATCACGGGCGTGGCCTCGAAGGCAGTCTTGTCGAAGGTGCGATGCCAGGCCTCGACGAGGGGAAAGGAAAGGTGGGTCGCCGATCGCCCCGTACCGGCGAGCGTACCTCGCATCGTCGGCCAGGCGTCGGCCGGGGCCTCGTCGGGTGCGGCGAGCGCTGCCGTCATGGCCAAGGCCACCGTAGCGGAGAGCATCATCGTGCCGAACAGGTTCATCGGGCGGCCTCGTACAAAGCGACCAGGTCGTCGGCGGTCACGGGCCGGGGGTTGAAGCCGGCGGTCCACTGGAGCGTGGCCGCGGCGGCGAGTCGTGGCACGTCGGGGTCCAAAATCCGGAGCGCGGAAAGCGTGGTGGCCAGCCCGCCCGCTGCGAGCAACGAGGCGAGCCAGTCGGCCAGCCAGAGGCCGCCCGCTGCGTCGGCGACGGTCGGGGCCACATCATGCACGAGTTCCGCGTAGCCTGCATGGCACACCGTTGCATTGAACCGTACGACATGCGGGAGCATGAGGCCCACGGCCTGGCCGTGGACAACGCCATGGTCGGCCGTGAGGGGATTGGCGCAGGCATGGGCCGCACCGAGCATCGAGTGCTCGATGGCCAGCCCCGCCCAGGCCGCCCCGAGCTGCACCGCGGCCCGGGCCTCGCGGTCGGTCGGGTCGGCAAACCCCCGCGGCACGTTGGCTGCCAGCAGCCGCCAGGCCTCCCGGGAAAAGATCCGTGAGACGGGCGTCGCGGCTCGACAGACGTGGCTCTCGACGGCGTGCGAGACCGCGTCGATGGCGGTCAGTGCGGCGACGCGAGCCGGCTGGGTGAGTGTGAGGTTTACATCGAGGATCGCCACGCGAAATGCCGCCCGCGTGTCGCCACAGGCCATCTTCACATGCGTGGTGGCGTCGGTGATGAGGGCGAACGACTGCGTCTCGCTGCCGGTGCCGGCCGTCGTGGGCACGGCGATCGAGGGGAGCATCGCCGGCCGGCTGTCGGCCTTGTTGCGGCCCCAGTAGTCCTGCATCCGTCCGCCGAACGAATGGAGGAAATTGATGCCCTTGGCGCAGTCGAGTGAGCTGCCGCCACCGATCGCCACGATCACATCGGGTCGCACGTCGCGGGCCACTGCCGCGCCGGCCTCGACATGCTCCGTCGTCGGATTCTCCCCGAACTGATCGAAGAGCGTGCAGGCTACCCGCACCCCTTCCAGCGCCGAGATTCCCGCCGCCGCATGCCCGGCCCGCACGACCCCCCGATCACTCACCACCAGCGCCCGCGTCGCGCCGAGCTCCCGCGCCAGTTCCCCGAGTTTGCCAAGCGTGCCGGGGCCGACAACGAGCCGCGTGGGGGCACGAAGCTCGAAGGACTTCCAGGTGTCTGCAGGTGGCGACATCATGTTCATCAGCCCAACGCAGAACGTGCCTTCAAGAATGCGAGGCGACTCCCGAGCGGACCTGCAGCGCGCGTGAGCGATAGAGAAAGTCGATGATGTTGCCCTCGTGCGGCTGCAGCCAATCGAGCTTCGTGGTCGGGATCGGGCCGAGGTTGAGACGGTCGATGTGGGTCGCATCGATGAGTTGCCGTTGGAAGGCATCGTCGTCGGTGATGGCCGAGCAGACGAGCGTCGGGCCGATCGCCTCGAGCATCTTCGCCTGCGGGCACTCGACGACGCTCACAAACGGGAACATGTATTCGGCTTTCGCGATCTCGGGCTCCGGAGTCGCACAGTGCACCACCGTGGGCCGGAGCCAGCCACACCGTTCGCCCTCGACGAATCGTGGGCCGTAGGGCTCCGTCGCATGGCTGACGCCGGGGGCTTTCAGGTGCCCGTCGATCTGGGCCCAGATCGCCTTGGCCGCACCGGGAATCGTGAACGCGGCCAGTTTTGCCTCGGGATCCTGGGGCGGTTTCACGTCGATCGGACCGAGTCGCGCGGCAAGGGCCTCGGCGATCGCCTTGGTGTGGCGGCTGGCATAGATGGCCGAGGCGTTGATGCAGCCCCGGCCGCTGTTGATCGCCACGCTTTCGGCCATCACGTCGATGTGGTCTTCCCAGTCGTCCACGCAGTCGTCACCGAGAATGATCTTGGAGAAGCCAGGGCCGTGCACCTGCACTCGCGGGTTGCCGCGATACTGCTCGACCGTTTTCGCGCTGCCGAAGATCATGCTGCGGCCGCAGGCGGCGAGGATTCCGGCACCGACGTCGGTGGCGCCCGGGTAGAGGCCGATTGCCTCGGCGGGAATGCCGGCTTCCACCATGGCGGCAGCCATGCGGTACGGCGTCCAGGGTTCCTGGCTACCCGGCTTCATCACGAGCCCCACGCCGAGGGCGATGACTGGAAGCCAGAGCGTATGGACCCCCGGCGAGTTTGACGGGAGCACGAGCCCCAGCACGGGCGACTGTACCTGATAGCTCACCGTCACGCCGCGGTCTTCAACGCCGTAGCCCTTCCACAAGATCGCGGGATCAAGGCCGCGGGAGAGGGCATCGAGCATGCGGTCCATGTTCGAGAGCACAAACATATTTTTTTGCATGTTGGCGCGGCAGAGCGATTCCGGGAGACCGGTCGTGGCCGACTGGTGCCTCACGAAGTCGTCGGGTGACTGCTGGGTGTCGCCAACCTTGAGCGTGCCATGGGCATAGAGATTGCCGGCGGTCTGCAGCCGCTCGACGATCTCCTCGGCGTCGATGGCCAGGAGGGCGGCACGCGCTTGGGCCGCCTTCTGCAGGTCGCGTCCGACGATTGCGCCACCGGCCTGGCTCACTTCGGCGACAGGGTCACCGGTCATGAAGTGAAAGAGTTTCTCCCGCTCGAGCGACTCATAGGGCTTGCCAAAACGCCAGACGGGTAAATGCATGGGAGCGATTCTCCTGGGGGACGGTTCGCTTCAACATATCACCGTGTGCCGAAAATCGCACTGGCCTTGAATGTCAAACACCGGCAAGGCGTACGGGGGGACGCCTGGATCGTGTTCTGATCAGCGACGCTCCTTGTGCCCCGCGCCGCCGCTCAGGCAGACTGCCGTGGCATGGAGATCTCAATCAGCCGCCGCGACTCCCCCGACGCTCTCGTGCTCGTCGTGTCAGGCCGACTCGATGCCGAGCACGCGGGCGAACTGGCCCGCGCGGTCGATGAGGAATTGCGCCGCGGCCATCACGCGATCGCGCTCGACCTCGCCGACTGTGACTTTCTCAGTTCCGCAGGCATCCGCGTGCTCTTCGAGATTCGCCGTTCTGCTCAGGGCGTGGGGGGCACCTGCCTGATCCGCGCCGCCAGCGAGCCGATCCGCAAGGTGCTCGACCTCACCCGGCTCACGCCGCTCCTAATGGAGGCGGCTGCCCAGGGGCCCGCGCGCCACGCGACCGCGAACGACGCGCCGCTGCAGTTCTCGTCGGCTGCGATCGATATGCAGTGCGGCGCCGTGCAACTCATCGGCCTCGAGCGGCCGGGGGCCGCGTTGCTCCCCGGGCGGCTGATCGGCGGTGCCGACGCCGCGTTCTCGGGACGCATGTCGACGGCCGCGCGGGTGCCGTTGCCGCGACATACTTTCGCGCTCGGCCTTGCCACGCTTGCGGATGCCGGACCGCTCGCCGAATGTGCCGGTGAGATGCTCGCTGCCTGCGGCACTGCCTTTCACCGCCGGCCGCAAGCCTTTTCCTCGATCGACTACCTTGCAGCCACGGGCGAACTCGTGCCGGAGGTCGATCTCGCGGCCGGACTCGTCTGGGAGGGCGTTCCCACGGGCCGGGCAGGCTTCGAGTCCATCGAGGATGCCGACGCTGTCGCGATCGATGACCTGGCAGCCGCGGTGATCGAACAGACGGCGGGCGACATCGTCGCGATGGTGGTCATCGGGGAAGCGCATGGCCTCGTCGGGGCCGAGCTCATCCGGCCGCTGGCCGCGGCCTCGGCTGACGACCGACCCGGCCTCCCCGGCCGCGCGATCGCCGCCCGGTGGCTGAGTTTTTCCCGCGAGCCGGTGCATGCCAGACGGACGGTGATCATCGTGGGCGTGGCCACCCGCGGCCCGGCCACTGGCCCCCTGGCAGACTTCGTGCGGCCGGTGGGCAACGGCACCGTGCAGGGCCATTTCCATGCGGCAGTATTTCCGCTGCGGCCGTTGAAACGTGGCAGCGGCGACCTCGCCACGACCGTCGCCGACATCACCGCCGCCGAGCCGCTTGCCCTCCTCCACCTCCTTGCCGACCCGGAGCCCGTGCTCGGGATCGGCCGGTCGCAGCTCGTCCGCGGCCGCTGCTGGTTTGCGCCGCTGGCCGTGACTGGAGCGGGTACATGATCACACTGCTCTCCACCTGGACGTTCGGCCTCGCCCTGGCACTCGTCGCCCTGGGCGTGTTCGTGAGCTACCGGCTGTTCTCGTTTCCCGACATCACGACGGACGGTTCGTTCGCCCTCGGCGCCGTCGTCACTGCCGTGCTGCTCACCGCCGGCGTCGATCCGCTCCTTGCCACGCTCGGTGGGATGGCGGCCGGTGGCCTGGCGGGCTGCACGACGGCCCTGCTGCACGCCTCTCTTGGCATCGAGCGACTGCTCGCCGGCATTCTCGTGACGACGGCGCTGGCGAGCGTCAACCTCGTCGTGCTGGGCCGCAGCAATGTGCCCCTCTCCGCCACGCACACGCTGCTCGACCGCGCGGAGGCGACCCTCGCTCCGGTGCTCGAGCAGGCCGGCCTCTCCGTGGCTGTCGCGGGGGAGGCGGCCCAGCTGATCTTCATGATCACGATCGTTGCGGTCGCGATCGTCGCCCTCTGGATCTTCTTCCGCACGCAGCTCGGCACGGCGATGCGGGCGGGGGGCGACACCGCCACGATGGCCCGCGCCCTCGGCCGCGACACCGGTGGCATGACGCTGGCGGGCCTTTCCATCGCCAACTCGCTCACGGCGCTCTCGGGCGGACTGGTCGCCCAGTATCAGGGCTTCGCGGACGTACAGATGGGGATCGGCATGGTGGTCTGGGGCATGGCGAGCGTGTTTCTCGGCGCTGCACTCGTGGGGCCCGTACGGCTCGGTGGCGCACTCGTCGCCACGGCTGCGGGCAGCGTCACGTTTCGGCTGCTGGTCGCGGCGGCCCTGCGGGCCGGACTCGATCCCGACTGGCTGACGGCAGCCACCGCCGCCGTCGTGCTCGCCGCCCTGGTCGCCCCGCGGTTCTTGTCCCGAGGGAATCATGCTCGAACTCACTGATGCGATGGTGTCGTTCGCCTCGCCCGGCGGGCCGGTCGTCCGCGCCGTCGACGGCGTATCGCTCACGCTGCCGGCAGGTTCGTTCGTCGTGGTGATCGGCACGAACGGCTCGGGCAAGAGCACGCTGCTCGGCTCGATCGCCGGCACGGTCGGGCTGGATGGCGGCTCGCTGCGGCTGGCCGGGCATGACATCACGCACTGGCGGGAACACGAGCGGGCCAGGCTTGTTGGCCGCGTCTTCCAGGACCCACGGGCGGGCACGGCAGCGAGCCTGACGGTGCTCGAAAACATAGCGGTCGCCGCCTGCCGCGGCCACCGCGCGGGCCTGCGGTGGGCGACGGGGCGGCAGCTGCGGGAAGAGGCAGCGCAGCGGCTGGCCGCGATCGTCCCCGGTCTCGAGACGCGGCTCGATCAGCCCATCGGCTCGCTCTCCGGCGGCCAGCGGCAGATCGTGACCCTCGTGATGGCGACATGGCGGCGGCCCGAACTGCTCCTCCTCGACGAGCACACGGCTGCCCTCGATCCCGCGGCTGCCGATCGTGTCATCCAGGCCACGGCCCGGATCATTCGCGAGCAGGGCCTCACGGCCTTGATGGTGACGCACTCGCTCAGTCAAGCCGCCACGCTTGGCGATCGGCTGCTCCTCATTCACCGTGGCCGGATCGTCCTCGACGTGCAGGGGGCGGCGAAGCGGCGGTTGACGGCCGCCGACCTCGCCGACCGATTCGATGCACTCCGTCGCGGTGATCAACTCGACGACGCGGCGGCCCGCACGCTCGCGGAGGCCTACGTATGAGCGGCTCGACCGCGCCGTCGTCGCCGATCGCGCTCGTGCTCCGGCGGTCGTTGCCTACCGTGCTTCTGCTGGCCGGCGCCTCGGCCCTCCTGCTCGCCACCGACCGCGCCGGGGCGAACCGAACGGTGCCGGCGGTGGCCGTGCTGCAGCAGGTGAGCACGTCGCTGCTCGACGACGCTGTGACGGGGATGATCGAGGGGCTCGCCGACCGTGGCTATGCCGATGGCACGACGGTAACGATCCGCCGCTACAACGCCGAAGGCGATCTCGCCCAGGCCAACGCCATCGCCCGTGAGATCGCCGGCGGCCCGTTCGACCTCGCGCTCACGTCGAGCACGCCCTCCCTTCAGGCCCTCGCCACCGCCAACGACCGCGGCCGGATCCTCCACGTCTTCTCCGCCGTCGCCGATCCCTTCTCCGCGGGCGTCGGCCTTGAACGCGGCGACCCGCTCGCGCATCCGCGGCACCTCGTCGGCTACGGCAGCCTGGCACCGGTCGATGCCACGTTTCGCATCGCCCAGACGATCAACCCGCAGCTGGCAAAGGTGGGTGTGGCCCACAACCCGTCCGAGAGCAACTCGCGGCGGTTCATGGAATTGACGCGGGCGAGCTGCAAGGCCCGCGGCATCGTGCTGCTGGAGGCGGCCGTTGAAAACTCGTCCGGTGTGATCGAGGCGATCCAGTCGACGTTGTCACGCGGCGCCGAAGCGGTCTTCGTGCCGGGTGACACGACCGTCTCGAGCGTCATTGATTCGATCATTGCCACGGCGGCGAAGGCGGGCGTGCCCGTGTTCACCGTCGTGCCTGGGGCGGCCGACCGCGGCACGCTGTTCGACGTCGGCTTCGACTTCCGCGAGGTCGGGCTGCTCGCCGGCCGACTCGCCGGCGACCTTCTCCGTGGCACTGATCCGGCGACAGTCCCCATCGGCGAAACGGCTCAGGAGATTCCTCCCCGGCTCACCGTCAATCTCGTCGCCCCGGGCTACGACCGGGGCCGCTGGCGGGTTCCCGACGAACTGCTGCGGCAGGCCAAGACGGTCATCGACACTGGCAGCCGCCGCGACCAGCCTGAAGCCGTTCTCGCCGGGCCGTTCACCGAGGCGGGTGCACCGGCCAAGGAAGGGGAGTGAAGTCGACGCGATCGCTGACGGGTTGGATTCGACCGGAGCCGCGGCGGGCCGGTATCGTGCTGCATGTTCCGTTCCTGGAGACACTCCCGTGGCCACTCGCAAGCAACGCCGCCGGCGCCGCCGGCTCTCGCATCGCCACCCCGTGCCGACCACCGCAGACCGCCAGAGGGATGCACAGCCCACGATCCTGCGGCTGATCGCCTGCGACGGCGAGATCACCCATGAAGCGCTTGTCGCGGCCCCCCACGAGTTGACGATTGCCCGCGAAAAGTGGCCTGTCGTCTGGCTCGACGTCGACGGCTTCGGCGACGCGGCCACGATCCACACCGTCGGGCAGTTGTTCGAGATCGGTGAACTGGCACTCGAAGACGCGGTCACGCCCGATGAGCGGCCGAAGGTGGAGGTGTTTGGCCATCAGGTACTGATCGCCATCCGCATGGCCCGTTTCGACGGCGAGGCGATCGTCACCGATCCGATGACGATCTTCCTCGGCGACCGCTACGTCATCACGTTTCACGAGCGGACGGTGCCTGATGGCTTTTCCAGCGTGCGCGAGCGGATTCGCCACGGCCGCACCAGGCTCGGCAAGCAGGGTGCCGACCACCTCTGCGCCCTCCTCCTCGACGCCGTCATCGACGGCTACTTTCCGGTGCTCGAACAGTTCGGAGACCGGCTGGAGACGCTCGAGGACGAGGCCCTCGACAATCCTGCCCGCGGCCTGCTGGGGCGGATTCACGACATCCGGACCGACCTCATGACGCTCCGCCGCGCCCTCTGGCCGACCCGCGACGTGCTGCAC
>JBIKNV010000173.1:0-6010 GCA_044358475.1 Pirellulales bacterium
CTGCGGCTGTGCGGCGGCGGATCGGCTTCGTGCCAACCGGTATCACCGCCTGGCCTCAGGCCCGCGCCGACGAGTTTCTCGAATTCTTTGCCCTGGAGGCCGGACTCCGCGGAAAGCCGCTCCGGATGGCGGTCGGCAGGGGGCTGGCCATGGCCGGAATCGACGAGCCGAGCACGCCCATCGACCGCCTCCCGACCGGGCAGGCCCAGCGGCTCCTCGTAGCCCGCGGACTGCTTCATGATCCACAGGTGCTTCTTCTCGATGCGCCCTTCATGGGACTCGACCCCCGTGAGCGACGCGACATCGAGCATCTCATCAACGACATGCATCTTGGCGGTCGGATCGTCATCGCCGCCATCGACGATGCCGCGGTACCGGTTTGCTTCACCCATCTTGCAGTTCTGCTCGCGGGCCGTCTCGTCACCCATGGTCCGGCAGTGCGGTCGGCATTCGAATACAACCGGCCATGGATTCGCCGCATCATCTGCCCAGCCGCCGCCCCCCAGGCCGCAGCCGTGCTCCGCCGCCTCGGTGTCGACGTCATGCTGATCGACGATGACACGCTTGACTGCCGTCATGATCCCCACGCACGGCGCTTTGGCGACCTGCTCGCAGCCCTGGTCGGTGCCGGCGTCGCTATCGAGTCGGCCGACTTCCACCCTCCTTGGCCCGCCCAACTCCTCAAATTCATCGAGGCCGAGGAAGGCCCTGCCTGAAACGGTTCCACTGGAAGCCGCAGGGCGCAAGCCCGCGGGATCAAGCCCCGATCCATCAAGCAGCCTCGCCCCAGGCGCGGCGAACTTCTCCAAGGCCGACGACACACGAGTCATATTCCTCGCTGAGCAGCACCAGCACGTGCCGCGCCTCCACCGCCTCCTCCGGCTCGAGAGCCGCGGCAAGACGATAGGCCTGCTTTCCCGCCTCACGGTAATCGAGCAGGTGATCCGGCTGCGAGGGACGCTGAAATCGCTGCAGGGCTTCCGGATACACCCCGCTCCAAAAGAGAGTGTAGTCGCCGATGTGACGATACTCTCCGCGAGCGACGTCAGGCGGCTCATGCTGCGCGATCGACAGCATGTGCGAGACGTCGTCGCAGGCAACCGGTTCGGCGCCTGGCAGTGCCCGCAGATGGTCGTGATGAATGAAACGCACCAGCAGGGTGGTCAGGTACTCGACCAACGGAGGGTCGACGATACCGAGCCGACCGTAAAAGGCATATTCGGTCAGGCCGCGAAAGAATCGCTCGAGGTCGGACGGATCACGGGCGGAGAACATGGCAAGGTTCCCGAGCCGGCTCATAAAAGACGCCAGCCACGCGATGACGTGTTCGACTTTTTATACCCAACGGTCGGGAAATGACGCCAGCGAAGAGTGCGTCAATTGGCCGCGGTTTCGACAGCCTTGACGAGATTCTGGACATGCTGCTCGATCGCGGCGACCACCTGCCGGGGCGGAGCCGCTGAATCCGCCCGTTGCGGCGGAGCCGCTGAGTCCGCCCGTTGCGGCGGGAGGGCCTCAGCCAGCCGCCGCACGAGTGCCGACCCCACGATCACCCCGTCCGCCACCGCTGCCACGGCCTTTGCCTGCTCGGGAGTCGAGATCCCGAACCCGACGAGGATCGGCACGCTCGCCTTCGTCCGCAGCCATGTCACCCGTTCAACGAGCCCCTCCGGCAACGACGTGCGGGCACCGGTGACGCCGGCCACCGACACGCAGTAGAGGAAGCCAGTCGACCGGCGGGCGATCTGCTCGGCCCTTTCCGGAGGAGTGGTCGGCGTCACGAGCCGCACGAGGGCTAGCCCCGCCGCCTCGCAGGCAGCGGCCAAGTCATCCGACTCTTCTATCGGCAAGTCGGGTACGACGAAGCCCGCCAGCCCGGCAGCCAGCGACTCCGCCACGAAACGGTCGATGCCGCGGCGGTAGATGATCGAGTAGCTCACCATGGCCAACACGGGGGTCGTGATTCGCCCCGTGACGTCTTTCACCATCGCGAACAAGCGATCGAGCGACATCCCCTGGGCGAGCGCCCGCACGTAGGAGGCCTGGATCACGGCCCCGTCGGCGATCGGGTCACTGTAGGGCACGCCCAGTTCGATGAGCGTGGCACCCGCGCGGTCAATGGCGGCGAGCACGTCGGCCGTGGTGGCCGTATCAGGGTCGCCTGCCGTCACGAATGGCGCCACCGCCTTGCGTCCGGCAGCCGCATTGGCGGCAAAGCGGGCGGCAATGCGGGCGATGCCGGAAGTCGCCTTGGATGGTGCGGCGAGGCTCATGAGGCGACCTGCTGACCGTCGACGGAAAGGCCCCGGAGGCGGGCGATCTCGGCGGCGTCCTTGTCACCACGACCCGACAGGCAGACCACAATGATCTCGTCAGCCGGCCGGCGGGCCGCCTCGTCAACAGCCCACGCCAGAGCGTGAGACGTTTCCAAGGCCGGCAGAATCCCCTCCTGTCGCGCCACCGTATCAAAGGCATCGAGGGCGGCGGCGTCGGTGACGCTCGTATAGGAGACGCGGCCCGCGTCCCGCCAGTAGCTGTGCTCCGGCCCGACGCCGGGATAGTCGAGCCCGGCCGATACCGAGTGGACGTCGGAGGTTTGACCGTCCTCGTCCTGAAGGACGTAGCTCAGACTGCCGTGCAAGATGCCGGGGCTGCCATAACTGAGACTGGCTGCATGGTCGCCCGGCTGCCCCGAACGGCCCCCCGCCTCCACGCCCACCAGTCGCACGTCGGCATGGTCGACGAACGGATAGAACATTCCCGCCGCATTGCTGCCTCCACCAACACAGGCCACGACCGTGTCGGGAAGCCGGCCCAGTTGGCGGTGGCATTGCTCGACCGTCTCCCGGCCAATCACCGACTGGAAGTCGCGTACGATCCTTGGAAAGGGATGCGGCCCCACGACAGAACCGATGATGTAGTGGGTCGTCTCTACCGACCCCATCCAGTCCCGCATGGCCTCGTTGATCGCGTCGCGGAGGGTGCATGAGCCCGTTTCGACTGGCCGCACCTCGGCTCCCATGAACCGCATATTGCGCACGTTCGGGGCCTGTCGCCGGACGTCCTCGGAGCCCATGTAGACGACACACTCCAGGCCGAAGCGGGCGCAGGCCGTCGCCGTCGCCACGCCATGCTGGCCGGCCCCGGTCTCGGCAATGATCCGCCGCTTGCCCATGCGCAGCGCCAACAGCCCCTGGCCGAGCGTATTGTTGATCTTATGAGCACCGGTGTGGCTCAGGTCTTCCCGCTTGAAATAGATCTGCGCGCCACCAGCCAATGCCGTGAGTCGTCGGGCGAAGAGCAGGGGGGTCGGACGGCCGACGAACGCAGCCAGGAGGCCGTCAAGCTCGGCATGGAACGACGGATCGGCCATGGCCTCTTCGTAGGCCCGTTCCAGCTGGTCGAGAGCCGCCGAAAGCGTCTCTGGCACATACCGCCCTCCGAACCGTCCAAAGCGGCCCAAGGCATCGGGCATGGCTGAAAGGGGCACGGACGCGGGAGCGGTCGCCATTGAAAAACCATAGCCTGGGGTGGAAAAAGCGTCTGCGTTTCCGCAGAACACCTTGATTGTAGCCTCCGTGCCCGCGGCTACCATCACGCAAACTTCCCCGGCCCTTGCCGACCTCCGCCATGCCTGAGCTCCCCGAAGTCGAGACGATGCGCCGCGGGATCCTCCACCTCGTTGGCAGCCGGATCACGGGGGCTGAATTCCCGCGCGGTCCCAGGCGACCGATCAGCACGGCGCCCGCTCCAGCCGCCATTGTCGCCGCGATCAACGGCGGCCAGCTTTCGGCCGTCGAACGGTTTGGAAAGCGGCTGGCCCTCGAGGTCACCTTCCCAACCAGCCAGCGATGGCTGGTGATCGAGCCACGGATGACAGGGCTCATGCTTGTCGTGCCGCCGCCGACGGCCGATCACGTGCGACTGGTGATGCACATGCGACAGGCCGGCGAGCGACGACGGCAGCCGCTCGTGTTTTGGGATCAGCGCGGGCTTGGCACGCTCCGGCTGGTCGATGCCCGCGGGCTCGACCGGGCCTGCGGCCAGATGACTCTCGGACCCGACGGCCTGGTCGTTACGGGCGACGACCTTGGACGCGCCCTCGCCCACTCCCGCCGGGCGATCAAGGTTGCGCTACTCGATCAGCGGGCCGTGGCCGGCATCGGCAACATCTACGCTGCGGAGATTCTCCATCGCGCAGGGCTCGACCCGCGGGTCGCCTGCCACCGGTTGTCGCGGCAGGCGTGGGAGCGGCTGGCGGATACGACGCGGGCTGTTCTCGCCGAGGCCGTGCGGCTGGAAGGCTCCTCGATCGGGGACAAACTCTACCAGACACCCGTCCGTCGGCTGGGACGGTTTCAACACCGCCATCGCGTCTATGGCCGGGCTGGCCAACCCTGCCCGGCGTGCCATGCGCCCGTCCGCCGCATCGTGCAGGGCCAGCGATCGACCTTCTTCTGCCCGCAGTGCCAATCACGTTCGGGCCGGCGGAGTCCCTGACGCGCGCGGTGTGTGATTGGCATCTTCGGGAGTCCCGTCTTACGATGATTGTTGCCGGGTCACTGCTTCGACACGGCGCCCTTTCACGACCGCTCTGGAGATCGTCGGATGACCAGTTACGACACCATTTCCCCCGTTGCGGGTCTCTCGCGACGGCAGTTTCTGGCCCGTACGGCGGCGGTAACGGGGGGCATCGCGGCTGGGCCGGCTGTCATCGCGGCGACCGCCGAACAGGCGCTCGCGCAGTCGGCTGAGACCCTGGCCGGGATCCTTCATGCCTCGCTGTCTCCAGAACAACGTCG
The DNA here is from genome assembly GCA_044358475.1 of Pirellulales bacterium. GTDB lineage: Bacteria > Planctomycetota > Planctomycetia > Pirellulales > UBA1268 > CACORA01. The sequence goes on from JBIKNV010000173.1 coordinate 4,803, forward strand.
GCAGATCTGCTTTCCGTGGGATTACGTGCATCCCAAGCATGGCCTCTTGCGAACCCGGATCGCCAACAATTGGCAGGCGTCGGAGCCCGACGTGGCGAGCGACTTCTACACAGCGGACCAGCAGCGGCTCATTCGCGACATCTTCGAGCAGCTCACCCAACCGGAGTGGCACGCCCGCTTCGACAAGCAGCTCGAGGACGATGCCGGCGGGTTTGGCCATTCCCAGTCGGTTGCGCTGATCGGTGAACCCGGCTCGGGCCGCTTCCAGTTCCTCCTGACCGGACGCCACATGACGCTACGGTGCGACGGCGACGCGGCCAAACACGTCGCCTTTGGCGGGCCGATCTTTTATGGACACGACGCCGGCGGCTTCAACGAGGAGCCCGGCCATCCGGGCAATGTCTTCTGGCCGCAGGCGGTCGCCGCCAATCGTGTCTTCGCGATGCTCGATGGCCGGCAGCGGAACCTGGCCCTGGTCGAGCGGATGCCGCGTGAAAATGCGATCGCCTTCCGTGGCCTCGCAGCCAGCGGCAAACGCGTCGATGCTCCGGGCATTCCCGTTTCTGAACTCACAGCCGACCAGCGGGCGGAACTCGACACCGTGCTGGCAATCCTGCTGGAACCGTTCCGCATCGCCGACCAAGACGAGACAAGAACCTGTCTCGCCGCCCAGGGAGGGCTCGATGCCTGCACCCTGGCATTCTATCGGCAGGAGGATCTGGGCAACGACGGTGTCTGGGACAACTGGCGGCTGGAAGGCCCGTCGTTCGTCTGGCATTTTCGCGGTGCGCCGCATGTCCACGTGTGGGTGAATGTCGCCGACTCGTCCACGGTCCCGACCAACGCCTGAAGAGCCCGTTGCCTGTGTCACGGCCCATGCCCGACTGCTGCATCATCGGAGGGGGAGTCATCGGCCTGTCGATCGCCCGCGAACTGGCCGGTCGCGGCGCGAGGGTTTGTGTGCTGAGCCGACATGGCGAGCGAAGCACGGCGTCGTGGGCGGCCGCCGGCATCTTTCCGCCCGCTCCCCGGCACGCCCGTGAGACTCCCGCCGAAGCCCTCACCGGGTGGAGCGACGAACTGCATCGCTGCTGGTCGCGGGAACTGCTCGACGAGACCGGCATCGACAACGGGCTGGTGACCTGCGGCGGCCTCCATGTCGCGGGCGACGACGCCCGCCTGTCCGCCCTCGAAGCCATGGCCACCTC
>JBIKNV010000114.1:0-7531 GCA_044358475.1 Pirellulales bacterium
CCGATGGGCGTGTCGAAGTGCTCGTGGTACACGATCGGTTCAATGTGACCGGCGGATACCTGACGCGGGCGTCGGCCAGCTACGACCAGAATCTCCAGCCCTGCGTGAACTTCTCGTTCAATTCGGGGGGTGCTGCCCTCTTTGGCACGCTGACTGGCCAAAACCTTCCCGACCCGGCCAATCGGCTCACGAGCCGTCTCGGAATCGTTCTCGACGACACGCTGCTTTCCGCGCCTACGATCCGCAGCACGATCTCCAGTGACGGCCAGATCACCGGGAGCTTCAAGCAGTCCGATGTCGACTTTCTGATTGGCGTGCTGAATGCCGGGAGCTTGCCGGCGGCCCTCTACAGTGAGCCGATCAGCGAGCAGAAGATCAGTCCGCAACTGGGGGCCGACACGATTCGTTCCGGCGCCCGGGCGATGCTGCTGGCGACGATCGTCGTGCTCACGTTCATGCTCATGTATTACCGCTTTTCGGGCCTCGTGGCCGATCTGGCGGTCTTGCTCAATATCGTGCTGGTTCTGGCGTTGATGATCTCCATCAAGGCCGCCTTTACGCTTGCGGGTCTGGCCGGTCTCGTGCTTTCCGTCGGCATGGCCGTCGATGCCAATGTGCTCATCTACGAGCGGATGCGGGAAGAGCTTGACCGAGGGGCCTCGGTGCGAATGGCGATCCGCAATGGCTTCCAGCGGGCCTTTTCCACCATCGTCGACTCCAACCTCACGACTCTCATCACCGGTGTCGTGCTGTTTGCGATTGGTACCGACCAGCTCAAGGGTTTTGCGGTGACGCTCATCCTGGGGCTCACGCTCAACCTGTTCACGGCCGTGTTTTGTTCTCGCGTGGTGTTCGACCTGGCCGAGCGGAATCGCTGGATCACGAAGCTCTCGATGGCCCGCTTGTTCGACCGCCCAAACCTCACATTCGTCCGCTGGATGCGGCCGGCGATGATCGGCTCAGCCCTGTTCATCCTGGCCGGATTGGCCGCCGCCTGGCAGCGTGGCCAGGGTCTGTTCGACATCGACTTCACCGGAGGCACGAGCGTCCAGGTGGTGTTCAAGGCCGACCAACCGCTCGACGTGGCGGCGGTGCGGAAGGCCGTGGCCGCGCTGCCGGACGTTGCGGTGAGCGCCGTGACCGGGGGCGACGCGCCGCCTGGCACCCAATACAAGATCGACACGTCGCTGCGGGATGATTCGTCCGGTGGTGGCGCAACTGTGGAGAAGGCGCTCCAGGCGGCCTTCCCCGGCCGGCTGGCAACCTACGACATGGGTTTCCGCGACGTCGTATCATCAGCCGGCGAAAGCAAGCAGGACGACGGTCAGAAATCGTCCGACGAGCGTGGGGCGGGCGAGCAAGACGCGGCCGCGACGGCACTCTCGACAGGGGCGGTACTCGACTTCCCCCAGAAGATCACGCTGCCTGCCCTGCGGGATACGCTGGAGACGGCGTTGGCTGCCGAGGGATTCGCCGATGCGCCCTTCGAGATCAACGCCGAAGGCATGACGAGCCGTACGAAGCCCTACCGGACCTGGGTCTTGTCGACCGCGCTCGATCCTGATGCCACGCGGAAGGTGCTCGAGCGGGTGGCGACGAAATTGCGGGAAACTCCGGTCTACCTGTCGGCCAATGAAATCGGTGGCAAGGTTGCCGGCAACACGAAGGTCACGGCGCTGTATGCACTGCTGGCCAGCCTGGCGATGATCGTGCTGTACGTGTGGGTGCGGTTCCAGAACGTCGCCTTCGGTCTGGCAGCTGTCGTGGCGCTGGTGCATGACGTGCTCGTGGCCATCGGCTGCCTGGCGTTGAGCAGGTATGTGGCGCCCTTGCTCGGCTGGGCACTGGTTGACGATTTCAAGATCAGCCTCGATGTCGTGGCGGCCCTGCTGACGATCGTCGGTTTTTCGATCAATGACACCATCGTGATCTTCGATCGCCTTCGCGAAATTCGTGGCAAAAGCCCCGTGGTCACAGGGGCGATGATCGACGCGGCGGTCAACCAGACGTTGAGCCGCACGATTCTGACTTCGGGCACCGCCTTGCTGGCGGCGCTCGTTCTCTATGTCTTTGGCGGGCAGGGCATTCATACCTTTGCCTTCACGATGCTGATCGGCTTCTTGGCTGGCACGTACAGTACGGTTTTCATCGCAGCCCCGCTCGTTCTCTGGCTCCAGCAGTGGACGGGTACCGCAGCGGCCCCCACCACCCCACGCGGGATGCAAACGGCGTCCTAGCGGCATCTCGGTCGGCGCATGCCGGCTGGAGAAACCCTGCGGATTTGTCGGCTGGATCGGGGTCGCTCCGTCCGGTCGTGCTGGCTGTCCTGACGGCCGCATGATGGCCGCTTGCCGTTTTCACGGTCGGAGCGAGCCGCCCGCGCCGCTGATGGGTGGCATAGTTGCCTGTGGAGGTGCCTGTCCGTGAAGCGATGTATGCAAGCCCTGCGATTCGTGGTTGGCCTGGCCATGCTGGTTGGTGGTGTGGCCGTACTGGCTCCGCTGGCGGGTGATGTCCTGGCCCACCAGAGCCCGCCGATCCTCCAGAGCGAAGAAGCCGTTTCTGCCCAGGGCATGCCGCACGTCGCGATCGGCCATGCGATTCCCGATCCGAGAGCAGGGATCGGCATGCTGTCGGAGTCTCAGTTCCGCGCGGCTGACGTCGATGGAGGGGCTCTGATGCTGGCTCCTTCCCCGCCGCCGGCACCCGTGTACCAGCCACCGACCCCACCTTCGCCTCTGCCCGCCGGGCCCCAGGCAATGGCTCGGCCGGCACCGTCGCTTGACTCCATGTACCGCTCCACGCTGGCAATGCCGCCGCCGCCGCTCTTGGATGCCCACGGTCCTCCCCCACTGGCACCCGGCTGGACAGCCCGTGGCCTGCAGCAGCCAATTCAGGCAAGCCCCTCTCATGGACCCGCCGTGCCGGCTACGTATGCGGTGCGGGATGGAGATGACTTGACGTCCGTGGCCATCCGATTCTACGGCCACCCAGCTGCCGCAGCCGCGATCCTCGCCGCGAACAGTGATCGTGTTGCTCATCCCGATGTTCTTCCCATCGGGGTCAGGTTGCGGCTCCCGCCGCCTTGGACGGTGACAGCCGGCCGAACGTCGGCGGAGTCGCGGTCCATCGAGCCGGGGCCGGGTATTGACCGCGGCCCGACCGCCACGCCGACGGGTCTGCAGCCAAGGCCGATGCCGTCGTCACAGCCATGGCTGAACCAGCACATGCCCGATCAGTCCTGATCCGTTCGAGAGCGAATCCAGGCCCTGCGTCGCTCGCCACAACCTCAGCGGCTGAGCACCATGTCGAAGAAACCCACGACCATGGCAGCCGCCTTCGCGGCCGCGTCACTGGCGAGTTTGTCACTCGACAACGGGCTGTCGGCATGCATGCAGAAGAGGGAGGCGTCAGCGGCCGTCTCAACGCCGTCAGCCTGTTCCTTGCGCTGCCCCGGCCCCTGCACGATCCACTCCTTCGGCCGCAGTCCCTTGAGTTGGTCAGTCAGTTTCTTGGCATCGCGATCACCACTTCCGGCCAGCAGCAGAATTGGCAGGGCACGGCGAAAGACGTCTGTTTTCATCGCGGGCAGGATCGATACTCCCCCCGTGGCCGAGATGACGGGGCTGATGAGAACGATCGCCCTCACGTGCGCTCCCTGAGGCCCTCGTGTGGTCGGAGGCCACGAGGCGTCGGCCACCGTCCAGAGTGCCCCGAGCGTGCCCCCCTCGCCACAACCGACGACACACAGGCGATCGACAGCGAGAGCTCCAGCGTTGGCCTGTTCCTGGATCCAGCGATGAACAGTCTCTAAGTCTCCGCGCGCCTGCGCCTGGTCGCGGATGCGGCCTCCCGACGAGGCCGCGATGGCGAGCATGTCTGGCTTCTTGAACGACTTTGCATCGAGGTCGCCGCTGCGGCCGCCAGGCAACACCGACGACACGCTGGCTCCGTGCCCGCGAAGGTCTGGCGCTACCACGGCGTAGCCGGCCGCTTGGAGACCGCGGGAAAGCGGTTCGACCGTCTCGTGCGAACCCTGCAGATCGTGGATCACGATGACGGTCGCCTTCGCTTTGGCATCCCCGGCCACGGGATAGTACCAGGCAGCCAGTGCCACCCCGTCAGAGGTGGTCAGCGACAGCCGCTCGGAAGGAAGCGGCTCCTCCGCGGCCGACAAAGCCCGGCCCCCACAATCCGCCCCGCCGGTCACAAAAATCGCCACGGCGACGAACGAAATTGACGCAGGCCGCCAAGGACGGGGGAGGGGAGCGAAAAAAGAGGGCATGGTGCGGGATTTCCTGACTGCGGAAGCGACATCTCACGATAGAATACGGGGGCTGCCGGCGGCGGTCCATCGCCGAATTGGCGGCGTGTTTCCTGGCGATTTCTCCGACGGCGGAACATGACTTCTGAATCTCACGAACTGACGCCGTCCGACGTGCAGGAGCGAGTCGTTTCCCCATCGTCGGGACCCACGGCTCCTGCCTGGGCGGTCAGTTTGGTGCTTCATGTTGGCGGTCTGTTGGCATTGGCCCTGTTCGCATTTGATCCGCCACAGCCTCCGCTCGAGCGACTCGTGCTGACGCAGGATCCCTTCGAAGATCCCGTGCTTCTCGAAGCGGTTGACGTCGTAGTGTCCGATGAACGGACCGAGGAAGTCGGTGCCCAGAGCGAGCGGGGGGCGGAGATGGCTGAGGCGGTCGCTCCGGAGATTTCGGAAGTCGTCGTTGCCTCGGTGGAGACTGTCACCGAACAGGACGTCGACATCGTGGTGCAGCCTCTCGATGTGATGCCCTCCGCCAAGACGCTTACCGAGGCGATGGTGGTGAAGGGCGCAGTCAGCGGCGTGGGAACAGCGGGTGCCTCGGGCGCGGTCGACCGCTTGGCGGCGGAAATCAACGGTTACCTCGAACAGCAGAGTCGCAAGACCGTCGTGTTTTGGCTCTTTGACCAGTCGGTGAGCCTGGCAGCGCAGCGGAAGGAGATCGCCTCGCGACTCGATCGCGTGTTCGATGAGATCGGTGTCGCCCACGGCGGCCCCAAGAGTAAGCGTCTCCTCAACATGGTGGTCGGGTACGGCAAAAACGTCACACCCATCACCAAGGAGCCCACCAACGACTGTCAGACGGTCGTGGAGGCGATCCGTTCGATCGAGATCGACGAGTCGGGCGTGGAGAACACCTTCACGGCCATCGGCGCCGCGGCCGAGGCGGGGTGGCGGTTTCGCAACGCCACGCCGCGGCAGAATGTCTTGATCATCGTGTTCACCGACGAGGTCGGCAACGACGAGGACCGGGCGGACCAGGCAACTGCCGCCTGCCAGAAGCTCGGCATCCCGGTGTACGTGGTCGGTGTGCCTGCGCCATTCGGCCAGCGACAGGTGAAGATGAAGTTTGTCGAGCCCGATCCGGACTACGATCAGAGTGAGCAGTGGGCTGTGGTGGAACAGGGGCCGGAGACGCTGTATCCCGAATTGCTCCGCATCCGCTCGGGGCGGTTTCAGAACGACGCTGTTGACTCCGGCTTCGGGCCGTTCAGCCTCAATAAGCTCTGCGCTGCGACGGGCGGAATCTATTTCGCCGTCCATCCCAATCGCAACGCATCGGGTCGTGTGACCGATCGTGAGGTGGTGGCCATGGCGTCGCAGTTGCGGCATTTCTTCGATCCGCAGGTGATGCAGCAATACCGCCCCGACTATCGCACGAAGGCGGAGATCGATGGCCTTCTGGCTGGGAATCGTGCCAAGAAGTCGCTTGTCGAGGCCGCCAAGAATTCGGAAATCGATCCGATGGAAGCGCCCACGATGACGTTTCCCCGGAAGGATGACGGTGACCTCGCGCGGCTGTTGGGTTTGGCCCAGCGGGATGCGGCCCTCCTCCTCGACCGAGTCGACCGGATCTATGACACCCTCGAAAAGGGACTCTCTGACCGGCCGAAGATCGAGGAGAAGAGGTGGCAGGCCGGCTATGATCTGGCCATGGGGCGAATTCTGGCTCTCAAGGTGCGGACCGACGCCTACAACAGCATGCTGGGTCAGGCGAAGGCCGGGATGAAATTTCAAAAGGCTGACAGCGACACGTGGCAGCTTGTGCCGGCCGATGATGTGGCGAGCGTCGACTCACGGACCCAGAAATTAGCCGCTCAGGCGAAGGAATTGCTGCAGCGTGTCGTGGCTGAGCATCCCGCCACCCCCTGGGCCCTGCTGGCAGCGGAAGAGTTGGAGACGCCGATCGGCTACCGGTGGGAAGAGCGAAACACGGGCGTCAACAAGCCAGCAATGAACGCCGGAAACAACAACAATAACAACAACGTTTCGGCGCCGCAGGATGACCAGAAGCGAAAAATGGCCCCCCCCAAGCCAAAGCGCAATCTGAAAAATGTCTGATGAGTGGCGCGTCATCCCGCGGGCTTGCTGAACCGTGGTCCGACAGCAAGCCGCCAGGCGCAAGCCGGCGGGATTGCGGCGGCGATGGCGGGTGCGTCATCCCGCGGGGCTGCGCCCTGCGGCTTGCTTCCTGAAACCCTCGCCATCCTGGCCTCGGCTCGCTTGGCTAGAAATCGAGGTTCTCTTCAGCGAAAGACATGCGGCTTTCGGAGGGATGGAAGAGCCGGGCGATGCGACGGCCGAAGATCTGCAGGAACATCGCGCGAAACTGTGACTCCGATCGATCGGTCGTCGGCACGCCGCCGGTGCCCGGGTAGGCGAAGTCTTCGATGCGACGCTCGAACACCACGTTTTGCTCATCGACGTCGAACACCCGCACGATGGCTGAGCCACGGCCTCGGTAGAGCGTCGTGCCCTCATGAATCCGGAACTGCTCGAGGTCGATGCCTACAACCACGTCGGCGTCGACTGCCTTGCCGAGCGTGCCATAGTCGACCCAGTCGTTTTCGTCGATCCAGCGGGCCACCTCCTGTTGGCTGATGACCTTCACCTTGCGGACGTTCTGTCTGACGAGGGCACCGACGATCCCCGCCAGTTCGCGGGATGATCCGGCATCGCTGAACTCCAGTTCAACGATCGGTCGGCAGACCACGGCAACGTGTTTGCCGCGGAGCCCACCAAATTCAGCCGGCACGTCGTTGGGCTGAACCAGATAGGCAATGGTTCCCAGCGTGGAGCATCCACCAAGCGCAGTCGCCAGTGTCGACACGGCGAAGGCGGAGAGAATGCGGCGGCGCGGACAGGCAGAAGAGGGCATGGGCGATTCCTCGAGGGACACCAGTTCCAGTTCAGGGGCGAGAGGGTATCCGGTGGGGCGCGTAGGCTCAATCCCGCTTCGAACGCGGAAATTGTGGCTCCTGGCGCGGTACCATGAGGCATGGTGGTCGCTCGTCCCGCGCCGGTTATCCCCATGTCAGCGTTCCATTCACATGATCCGTTCCTGTCGGCCGTCGAGGCGGGCCTGCCGCGTCGCGCCTGGTGGCAGGCGCCGGCAGTGATCGGTGTTTCGGGAGGGGCCGACAGCACGGCGCTCGTGCTGGCTCTTGTCGCCCTGGCCCCGAGCCCCGAGGCGGCGGCAGGGTTGGT
>JBIKNV010000116.1:0-7499 GCA_044358475.1 Pirellulales bacterium
CTTCTTTGCCGACGTGAAGCAGTGGGGTGTCTACAACAACTACGGCTACACGCCCGAGCCAGAACTGCGGGGCTTCGACAACGACCACCCGTTTCCGCCGGAGCTGCAGGTCGAGAGCCCGTGGCTTAAGAAGCGGCACGACAGGCTCCAGAAGCGGCTCGGCAATGAGATCGCGACAACCACGCAACGGCTGGCCAACGATCCGGCGGCCCAGGCGGCCCAGGCCGAGTGGGAGTCGCGGATGGGAGCGTTTTTCCAGTCGCACACCGACGGGTGGCTCACGGTCGATCCCGCCGAAGCGCGGATCGTGAACAACGGTAAGCCGATCGCCGACCGCCAGACGAAGATGTCGGCGAGCCGGGCTGTTTCGGGCGGGAATCCGCTCGGCAGCGGCGAGGCGATCGAGATCGTCTCGTCGCTTGACGGCGTCCCAGCGATCGCGGCGGTTCGGCTCACGGTCGACACCGCGGCCATCGAGCCGGCAAAGCGGGGCGATCTCGCCGGCAGCCGGCTCACGCTGTCGCTTGCGATTCAGCCGGCCGACGGCAAGCCCCGGCCGGTACCGCTGCGGAGCGGCGCGGCCACGGTCAAGCGGCCGGTTTACCGGTCGGGCTTCGAGGTGCCGGGGCTCTCGAATGAATGGAGGATGCCGTTTGAGCTTCAGGAGAACGCGGAGCCAGTGGCCGTCTGGCTGACCGATCCTGTCGTGCTCGCCCCGGGCGAGCGGCTCGTCGCCTCGATCGGCGGTGATGGCAAGCTCCCCGTGCAGCTCGCAATCAGTCCGCTGGGGGCGATCGAACCGTCCGCGGTGGCCGCGGCGCATGACCGGGAGGCGATCACGATCCCTGCTTCAACGCGATCGCCGGACCAAGCCGCTCGGGCAACCACGGTATTTCTTCTCTCGACGGCATTTGACCGCGCCGCCTTCGATCAGGTGCGCGCCCTCCGCAACGAGCTCGACGGGCTCTTCGAGGGCCGCACCTGGACGCTCGTCACGGAGGCGACGCCGAATCCGCTCATCGTCCGCGTGCTGCCCCGTGGCAACTGGCAGGACGAATCAGGGGCGGTCGTGCTGCCGGCGACGCCAGCCTTCCTGCCGGGACGGATCGAGAGCACCGGAGAGCGGCGGCTCACACGCCTGGATCTTGCCAACTGGCTCGTCTCGGACGTCAATCCGATCACGCCGCGGGCCGTGATGAATCGCCTCTGGGCGGTGTTCTTCGGCACAGGGCTCAGCGCCGCGGTGGACGACCTCGGCTCGCAGGGCGAGCTGCCCACACATCCGGAACTCCTCGACTGGCTGGCCTGCGAGTTTCGTGATTCGGGCTGGGACATCCGGCACATGATCCGCCTGATCGTCACGAGCCACACCTACCGGCAGTCGAGTGTGTTGCAGCCGAAGGCTCTCGCGATCGACCCGGCCAATCGGCTGCTCGCGTCTCAGAACCCGCGACGCCTGGAGGCGGAGTTTGTCCGCGACAATGCGCTCGCCATCGCCGGGATCCTCGACCTGGAAGACATCGGCGGGCCCAGCGTGAAGCCCTATCAGCCGGGCGGCTACTACGAGGCGCTGCAGTTTCCCAACCGTGACTATGTGGCCGATGCCGACGAGCGGCAGTGGCGACGGGGCGTGTACACCCATTGGCAGCGGACGTTTCTCCATCCGATGCTTGCCAACTTCGACGCCCCGGCCCGCGATGAATGCGCCGCCGCGCGGACGCTGAGCAACACGCCGCAGCAGGCGCTGACATTGCTTAACGACCCAATCTTCGTCGAGGCTGCCCGGAAGTTTGCGGAGCGGTTGCTCGCGGATTCCTCTCTGCACGACGATGCTGGCCGAATCCGCCTGGCCTACGAGTTGGCCTTGAATCGTGAACCCCGCGAGGCGGAGGCCACCTCGCTTGCCAGCTTCCTCGCCGCCCAGCGGAAAGCCTTCGCCGACACGCCGGCCGCTGCTGAAAAACTCCTCGCCGTCGGACACGCTCCACGGCCAGGCTTCGATCCGGTGGAGCACGCTGTCTGGACCCAACTGGCCCGCGTGCTCCTGAACACCCAGGAAGTCATCACTCGTTATTAACGGCCCCTCCATGCTCCCGAACCTCGACCCACTGGCGATCGCACGACGGAGTTTCCTCCACCAGAGTGCCTATGGCCTTGGCGGCATGGCCCTGGCGATGCTTGGCCGCGAGGCATCTGCTGTTGCCGTCACGCCGCCGGGCGGTACGGCGGTGCCCCGCCCCGACGACTGGAATGGATTTCTCGCCCAGCCCCACTTCCCGGTGAAGGCCAAGCGGGTGATCTTCCTCTGCATGGCCGGCGGGCCTTCGCAGTTCGAGACGTTCGACTGGAAGCCGGCCCTCAAGGAGCTCGACGGCAAGCCGTTTCCGGAGTCGTTCACCAAGGGGCAGCAACTCGCCCAGTTGCAAAACGCCGAGTTGAAAGCCCGCGGCTCGTTCGTTGGGTTTCAGAAGCATGGCCAGGCAGGGATCGAGGTGAGTGATCTCTTTCCGCATCTGGCCCGGCAGGCCGACCGCTTGTGCGTGATCCGTTCGATGCAGACTGAGCAGATCAACCACGACACGGCCCACGCCTTCATGAACACGGGGTCGATCATCAAGGGCCGGCCAAGCATGGGCTCGTGGCTGCTCTATGGCCTCGGCTCCGCCTCCGACAACCTCCCCGGATTCATCGTGCTCACATCGTCCGGAAAATACGGCCCGCAGCCGATCTCGGCCCGGCAGTGGTCGGCCGGTGTGCTGCCAAGCCGCTTCCAGGGCATCATGTTTCAGTCCAAGGGCGATGCCGTGCACTACATCGGCAGCCCGCCCGGCGTGTGCCAGAGCACGCAGCGACAGGTGGTCGAGGAGGTGGCCCGGCTCAACGGGCTCCTTGGCAAGGAGCAGAACGATCCCGAGATCGCCACCCGGATCGCCCAATACGAGATGGCCTTCCGGATGCAGTCGAGCGTGCCGGAACTCACGGACTTCTCCGGTGAGACGCGGGAAACGCTCGACCTCTACGGCGTCAAGGAGCCGGGGGATGGCTCCTTCGCCTCCAATTGTCTGCTCGCCCGCCGTCTGGCCGAGCGGGGCGTGCGCATGATCCAGCTCTACCATCGAGCCTGGGATCACCATTCAAACATCGAGCCCGGCATGCAGGATGGGGCGGCTGCAGTCGACAAACCATCGGCCGCCCTGCTCGAAGATCTTGCCCGCCGCGGGCTGCTCGACGACACGCTCGTCCTCTGGGGAGGTGAGTTCGGCCGCACGCCGATGGGCCAGGGTTCCGGCCGCGACCACCACATTCTCTCGTTTAGCGTCTTCCTCGCCGGCGGCGGCAGCAAACCGGGCACCACCTGGGGATCAACCGACGAACTCGGCTACCGGGCCGTCGACGACGTGGTCTCCGTCCACGATCTCCACGCTACTATGCTGGCGCTGCTGGGCATCGACCACCACCGGTTGACGACGAAGTTTCAGGGCCTCGACGTCCGCCTTACCGGCGTCGCCGGCAATGTCATCAAGGGCATCATGGCCTGACGCGACACACGGGCCGGGTATACTCTCGGCGATCCCTTCCGGAGAACTTCCATGCCCTTCGTCCGTCTCGCGTTTCACTCGGTCCTGATGGTGGCGGCCGTATCCGCCCTCCCCTCCTGCCCTGCCGCCGAGCCGGGAGCCTTCGCACGAACCACGATCGATCTCGGCATGGTCGTCAGCAACCTGCAAAAATCGGCCGCCTTCTACACCGATGTGATCGGCTTCAAGGAATTGCCGGGCTTTGATGTGCCGACGACGCTCGCCACCGATGCCGGCCTCACCGACGGCAAGCCTCTCTCGATCCGCGTGCTCGTCCTCGGCGAGGGACCCGAGGCGACCAAGCTCAAATTGATGAGTGTGGCGGGCACGACCCCACGCACCGGCGACACCGACTTCATCCACTCCCACACCGGCTTCCGCTACCTGACGATCATGGTGGCCGACACGGATGCCGCCCTGGCCCGTCTGGTAAAGCATGGTGTGAAGCCACTGGCCAAGAGCCCGGCTGCGCTTCCGGAATCGCTCGGCCCCGGCCTCTTCCTCACCTGCGTCCGCGATCCCGACGGCAACATCGTCGAGTTGCTCGGACCACGGAAATAACGGTCAGATCTGGCCGATCTTCCCGGTCCGTTCGAGCCAGCCGATCACGTCGGCGGCGAGCGCATCGGGCGGGCGACTGGCTGAATCGAGCACGATCTCCGGATGGAGGGGCTGCTCGTAGGGATCGTCGATGCCGGTGAAGCCCTTGATCTCACCAGCGCGGGCCTTCTTGTAGAGCCCCTTCGGATCGCGGCCCTCGCAGACCTCGAGCGGCGCCTGCACATGGATCTCCACGAAGTCACCGGCGGGTAGCACCGCCCGCACGGCATCACGGTCGCGGCGATAGGGGCTGATGAATGCGGTCAGAGCGATGATGCCAGCCTGCACGAAGAGCTCCGCCACGGCACCGATGCGACGGATATTCTCCTCGCGGTCCTGCGGGCCGAAACCAAGGCCAAACCGCTTGGCAAACTCGGCTCCGTGCCGGGCCTCCAGGAGCGCTGGGGCCGCGTTCAGCCCGTGTCGGACGTTGTCGCCATCCAAGAGAAACGTGCGGCAGCCCCGTTCATAGAGCAGACGGTCGACCGCATTGGCCACGGTGCTCTTGCCACAGCCGGACAGACCGGTGAACCAGAGCACGCAGCCCCGGTGGCCCGCCGCCCGCTCCCGGTCCTCACGGCTCACGGCATGGGCATGCCACCGCACGTCGACCAGTTCACCGCCGCGCTCTTCCGCCATGCTCAGGCTCCCTCCCTGTTCATCGCACGATGTCATCACCAGGCGTCGAGTTCAATCGTGCGGGTCATTCGTTCCTCGGGGCCGCCGGGCTGGCCCCGGATGATCTCAAGTTCAAGTTTCTCACCCGGGCCATGGGTGCCGATCTCGGTAGTCAATTCCTCGAAATTCCTGATCGGCTTGTCGGCCACCTTCGCGACGATGTCGCCCAACTGCAGCCCAGCCTTGTCGGCGGCCGAGCCGGACTGCACCATTGTGATGTGACAGGGCACGGCATGAGGATGGCCGGCGATTCCCAACTTGCCTCCTTTGCGAAGCTCGATGTGGGTGTCGGGGAGTTTTTCCACCAAGGCTGCCACCTGCTGCTCGTGGAGCCCGGTGCCGTAGAGTTCGATCCGTCCCGCACGCCGCAGACGACCGATCACCGCCAAGCCCTTCTCGTCGACCGGCACACCGTGCACGCTGACGATCAAGAGGCCCGGCAGTCGCAGAAGCAGCCGCAGATCGTCGCTGGTGCCCTGCCAGCCGGTGTCAAACGTCGCGTGCATGCCCTGCTGACCGGTAGCCAGCATGCCCCGCGTGAGTTTCATGCCCAATCCCTGCAGCGCCACGCGAGCCGCATCGGCCAGGCCTACCGCATGGAAGTCGAGCGTCGCCTCGGCCAGCCCCGCCACGGACGCGTCGTCACTGCCGGCGACCGCGTCAAGAAACTGCTCAGCTGCCGTGGCAGCTTCCTGGTTGTCGCTCGCCAACATCGAGCGGGCGATCTCGATGGCCCGACTGCTGACCTCCAAGTCACCACTCCCGGTGGCCTCCCGCAAGGGGCCAAGCGCCGCGGGGCCAGCCTCGATGAGGCTGCGAGTAGCCGCCTCCCGCTGGGAAAACTGTGGGGAGCCGAGCGTTTCGATCCAGTTGGCGATCTGCTCAGCCGACGGCGGCTCGTCCGCGGCGGCCCAGCCACCCCCGACGGCGACGCCCACCAGGCATGCAATTCGAATGATGGTAAGAGACACGGGCGGGGCTCCTGAGGCCGACTTTCCCGAATATACCACTGGAAGGCCAGTGCAGTTTCCCGCAGGTACACTTCATGGTGTCCCCTTTCTGGTTGTGCCATCCATGTCGCTCGAACTTACCAAGCTGCGTTCGTCCGCCCCGCTGCCGATGAGCCGGGAGGAGATGCTTGGCCGTGGCTGGGACGAGGTCGATATCGTCTTCGTCACGGGGGATGCCTACGTCGACCATCCGAGCTTTGCCAACGGACTCATCGCCCGACTCCTGGAAGCGGCTGGGTTTCGCGTGGCCGTGCTCGCCCAGCCCGACTGGCGGTCGTGCGAGCCGTGGCGGGAGTTCGGTCGGCCGCGGCTCTTCTTTGGCATCTCAGCCGGCAACATGGACTCGATGATCAACCACTACACGGCCAGCCGGAAGGTGCGGAACGACGATGCCTACTCCGCCGACGGCGCGATCGGCCGGCGGCCCGACCGGGCCACCCTCGCCTACTGCCAGCGATCGCGGGAGGCATTTCCGGGTGTCCCGGTCGTGGCCGGTGGTGTGGAGGCGAGCCTGCGACGGATCGCCCACTACGACTACTGGAGCGACACCGTCCGCCGCTCGATCCTCATGGACTCCAAGGCCGACCTCATTGCCTTCGGCATGGGTGAGCGAACGGTGCTCGAGATTGCCCGCGGCCTGGCAGCCGGCCACTCGCTGCACGACCTCCGCGACATCCGCGGCGTGGCCTATCGACTCGGCGCGAGCGAGCCGCCGCCGACCGGTCCCGGCCCCTGCTGCCCCGACACGATCGAGCTGCCCACCTACGAAGCGGTCACCGCCGAGCCGCTCGCCTTCTGCGAGATGACGCGGATCTCACACCTCGAGACCAATCCCCACAACGCGCGGCGGCTCGTGCAGCGGCACGGCCGTGAGGCGGTGGTCGTAAATCCCCCCGCGCTGCCGCTGGAGCAGGACGAGATGGACGAGGTCTACGCCCTGCCGTTCACCCGTCGACCACATCCGTCGTACGGCTCGGCTCGGATTCCCGCTTTTGAAGTCGTGGAGAACAGCGTGCAGATCATGCGGGGCTGCTTCGGCGGCTGCACGTTCTGCTCAATCACCGCCCACGAGGGGCGAATCATTCAGAGCCGCAGCAAAGACTCGATCATCACGGAGATCAAGCTGCTGGCTAGCCAGCCCGGCTTCAAGGGCACGGTGTCCGACATCGGCGGGCCGACGGCCAA
Source organism: Pirellulales bacterium (assembly GCA_044358475.1). Lineage (GTDB taxonomy): Bacteria > Planctomycetota > Planctomycetia > Pirellulales > UBA1268 > CACORA01. Next base: position 7,052 of record JBIKNV010000116.1, read on the forward strand.
CATGTACCAAATGAAGTGCACGCGGCCGGAGGTGGAGGCGAAGTGCCGACGACTCTCCTGCGTGCATCCCACCGTCTGTAAACTGCTTGGTACCGACCACGGCCCACTCAAGGACGTCATGCGGGAGGCCCGGACGGTGGAGGGCGTGAAGCGGGTACTTGTGGCCAGTGGCGTGCGGATGGATCTGGCCCGCCGTGACCCAGAGTATCTCCAGGAACTGGCCGCGCACCACGTCGGTGGCCATCTCAAGGTGGCACCGGAGCATACCGACCCCGAGGTCTTGAACCTCATGAAGAAGCCGTCGGCCGACGACTATGTGGAGTTCGACAAGGCCTTCCGGGCCGCCAGTCGACGGGTCGGTAAGAAGCAGTTCACAGTGCCTTATTTCATCGCCAGCCATCCGGGAAGCGGGATTGAGGAGATGATCGACCTGGCCCTGTTCCTCAAG
>JBIKNV010000117.1:0-7492 GCA_044358475.1 Pirellulales bacterium
TATGTGCTGCATGCCCCACTTCATGAACGAACGGATCGCCGTGGGGGCGGTGTAGAAGATCGTCGGCTTCTCCTGCTCGATGATCTCCCAGAAGCGGCCCTCGTGCGGGGCGTTCGGGGCCCCTTCGTAAATCAGCAGGCTCGCCCCCGCGGCCAACGGGCCGTAGGTGACGTAACTGTGGCCGGTGATCCAGCCGCAGTCGGCCGTGCACCAGAAGAGATCGTCGTCACGAATGTCAAACACCCACTCGGTCGTCGTCTTGGCCCAGAGCATGTAGCCGCCGGTCGTGTGCTTGATGCCCTTTGGCTTGCCGGTCGAGCCGCTCGTGTAGAGGATGAAGAGCGGTGCCTCGGAGTCCATCGCCACCGGGGGTGTGTCGGTTGGCATCCCTGCCACGAGATCGTGCCACCAGATGTCGCGGCCGGCCACCATGTCGACCGGCTGGCCTGTTCGCTTCAGCACGATCACATGCTTGACCGTCGTCGGCCCGTGGGCGGCTGACTTCAGGGCCTCATCGACGTTTTTCTTGAGCGGGAGCTGCGATCCACGCCGCCAGCCGCCGTCGGCCGTGATCACGGCCACGGCCTGGGCGTCCTGATTGCGGTCGGCGATCGCCTCGCTGGAAAAACCGCCGAAAATCACCGAGTGCACGGCGCCGATCCGGGCGCAGGCGAGCATCGCGATCACGAGTTCGGGCGTCATCGGCATGTAGATGGAGACGACCTCGCCCGGCTTGATGCCGAGCTTCTGCAGGCCAGCCGCCACGCGGCAGACCTCGGCATGGAGTTGGTGATAGGTGAATTCGCGGCGTTCCCCCGTCGGCTCGCCCACCCAGACGAGCGCCGTCTTGTCTCCCTTGCCCGTCGCAACCTGGTGGTCGAGGCAGCAGGCCGAGGCGTTGATCTTTCCATCGACGAACCACGTCGCATGAGGTGGCTGCCAGTCGAGCACCTTTGTGTAGGGCGTGCTCCACGGCAGGGCCCGGGCCCGAGAATCCCAGAAGCCGTCGAGATCGTTGCGGGCCTCGTCATACAGCCGGCGATAGTCCTCCAGCGACCCGATCCGGGCCTTCCTCGAAAACGCTGCCGGTGGCGGAAAGACCCGGTCTTCCTGCATGACGCTGGCCACCCTGCCGGCAGCCTGACCTTCAGCCTTGTCTGGCGCACTCATGAATGCTCCCCCTCACAATCCTGTTCCTTGCTCGTGGCCCTTGCCGTCGCTGTTCAACCCAATGTTTGCAGCCGTTCGAACAGTTGAGAAGACCATTCCATCACGACGCAAGCAATCCCCGCCGCTCGCCAGCGGCAAAGAACCGACGCACACGATCGCCGGCCACGCACAACCCGCCCACGACGGCGGCGAGATCCCGAACGAGCATCAGTCTTCGCCCCGGCCCATCGCCCGGCGGACAAACACGTCCGCCGCGATCTTGGCCTCGGAAAGAAGCGTGTAGTTGTCAGACACGGCGTGGATGCGGCGGGCCAGATCGGCGTCGAAGCAGCGGAGCACAAGCCGCAGGGGCTGACCGCTGGGCCGCGTTTCGGCCACCGACTGGGCCGTGAGGCCAATCTCGAGGTTGAGAGCGTCGTTGCTCGTGCAGGCGACCAGGGCCCGGGCGCGTTCGATTCCGGCCCGGTGGAGGATCACCGGGCGGGTTGCATCGCCCACGATGACCGGGCAGCGCGGATTCGTCTCCCGGTGGAGTTCATCGTCAGCCTTGGGGTCGATGACCACGACGCGGTGACCGCGATCATAGAGGTCGCGTGCCACCGCCGTGCCGACCGATCCCAGCCCGCACACCACGACGTGGTTGCGAAGGCCGCGGGCCCGAGACTCGTTCCGCAACTGATCGGCTGTGCCCGTCACGACGAACACTGCAAGCAAAGACGCGGTGACGGCGATCAGCAGCACGCCCGCAAACATCAGCGTTACCCCGAAGAGTTTCACCCAGTCCGGAGCCTGGTGAAGATTGATATCGCCAAACCCCACCGTGGTGACGACGGTCGTGGCAAAGTAGGTGGCATCGATCCAGGTGAGGTTCAGCGTGTTGCGAAAAACCACGATCGCCGTGAGATAGATGCCGACAAGGAGGAGCGGAATCGCGAGAAACTCAGATCGCACCGGGCGTTTGGGAATCGCGATCGGGCGGCCAGCGGAGCGTGCGCGGGCGACGTTGTATGCGGGGGCGGCGAGGGCCGCCTCGACGAAGGCATCAGCTGCGAGATCAGCCGGCGCGAGTGCCGCGGCAATTCCAAAATCGCTCTCAAACCGCCGCGACAGCCGCGGCTGGGAATGCCGCATCACCACCCGGACACCGGCCGCCTCACCGCGGATCTCGAGCGCCGCCTCGAGGTTGTCCACGTCGCTCGCGGTCGTGAGCACCACCGCGGCGGCATCGGCGACCTTGGCCTCACTGCGGGCGGTGGGTGTGCGGAAGTCGCCCTGTACGAACCGGGCCCCGGCCGCCCGGGCCCGCGCGACCCGTTCCGCGCTCGTCGTGTCATCGGCGATGACCGTGACCGGACAGCCGCAGCCGCGCAGCCCTTCCACCACTTGAAGACCGAATCGACCGAGTCCGCAGACCACGACGGGACGCATGGTCTGCGAGTATAGACCGCGGCCCCGTCAGGAGAGCATCGAGTCGTCGAGCAGCGACTCGATCCGGCCGAAGACGTCGGCGATCTCGTCGGCGTCGGGCAGGAGGGTCACACGGAAATGGTCGCGGTACGGCACGTTGAAGCTTGATCCGGGGGCGACGAGCACGTGCTTCCGCTGCAGCAGATCGAGGGCGAAGGCCTGATCGTCGAAGGCCGCCGCGCCCCCCGGCAGCCGCTCGGCATGCACGCGGATGAAGCCATACATCGCCCCGCGCGGCGGTACGACGGAGAGATACTTGCTGCGACCGACGGCCTCGAGCAAGGCCTGCCTCGTGGCATGGAGCCTCCCGCCGGGCCGGGTGAGGTCGAAGATCGATTGATAGCCGCCAAGAGCGGTCTGCACGGCATACTGCCCCGGCACGTTGGAACACAGCCGCAGCGACGCGAGCATCTCAACGGCGTCGATGAAGTCGCGGGCATGCTCCCGCTCACCGGAGAACACGAGCCACCCGACCCGTAGGCCGCAGGCCCGGTAGATCTTGCTCAGGCCCCCGAACGTGAGGCAGAGGCCATGGCGGGCGAGCGTGGCGGCCGGCACAAACTCGGCATCGCCGTAGAGCATCTCGTCGTAGATCTCGTCGGCGCACAAGACGAGGTGATGCCGTTCGGCGATGTCGGCGAGTGCCTGGAGCACCTCCCGCGGGTAGACGGCACCAGTCGGGTTGTTGGGATTGATGACGACGAGGGCCCGCGTCTTGTCGGTGATGAGCGCTTCGATCTCGGCCGGGTCGGGCACGAAGCCGCGTTCGGGGCGGCAGGGGTAATGCACCGCCTTCGCACCGTGGATCACTACGCTTGCCGTCCAGAGCGGATAGTCGGGGCTCGGCACGAGCACCTCGTCGCCCGGATTGAGCAGGGCACGCATGGCGAGCATGATCAGTTCGGACACGCCGTTGCCGATGAAGACATCGTCGGCGGTGACATCCATCACGCCGCGATTTTGCTGCTGCATCACCACGGCTTCGCGGGCCGGGAAGATCCCCTTTTGGTGCGAGTAGGGATCGGCCTGGTGGAGGTTTTCGACGATGGCGACCCGCATCGAGCCCGGCATCCGAAAGCCGAACAGGCCGGGATTGCCGATGTTGAGCTTGATGATGTCATGGCCTTCTTTCTCCAGCTGATCCGCGCGGCGCGCAAGCGCCCCTCGAATCTCGTATTTCACGCCGTGGAGATGCTCAGACGCTCGGAGTGCAGGCAGGCTCATCCCTCAACCCTACCACGTGATCGGGCGACCGCCGATCCAGCCACCGCCAGGTGGCTTCCGTCGGCGTTTTTTAGCCCCGTTTCCTCTCTTGCAGAAGCCGGTGCTCAGAACCGAAATGACCCCTGTTGGTAGTCGGCCCGCCCGCGATAACACGGCGTGTCCAACGGGAAAGGAAACACTTCGTCGGTCCGGCCCAAACGCGTGTCGTGGGTCCGCGTGAGCGACAACTCCAGCACCGACGGGAGCGGCACACCACCGACGATGGAGTATGGACGATGGTTGTTGGCGTGGGCGTGCACCACGCGATGATCGTGTGGCCGTACTGAAACACCTCGATACCGTGCTCCGCCATGCTGAGATCCTACGACACCTCGTCGCAGATGCCGATGGAATACGCGGCGGTGATTCCGCCACCATCATCGAGCATCACGCAGCCTCCATCACAGTCCTTGCCAATGAGGATTTTCGCATGCTCGACCGCTCGCATTGGGTGCAGCCGCCTCAGGATGGCAAGCACGGTTCGTTGCACGACATTGAAATCGTCGTAGATGAAGCCTTCGACGGACACGGTCCTCCGGGTTACATACTCCGGGACGGCAACGAGCCTTTGGACCAGATCGCGAAAGTCCGTGGAAGTCTCGAGGGAGTGGTCCATTTCCGCTGCGGAGCGAGGGCGCCTCCCCACAATGTTCGCGAAACACCACACGACGTCCTCTCGCGTCAGATTTTTCGTGGCCTGAATCCGAGCATGAATCACCGTCCTTTCTCGTTACCCCCACCAACCGTTCCGTTGCCGCAAGCGCTGCTTCGCCTCTCGAAGCCATCGTCGCACTTCTCTCGCAAAACCAAACGTCGGCCGCGAATCATGAAAGTGGCCCTGTTTTTTCGAGTCCAAAGCCGGCGATGGCGGCGGCGAGCTTCGTGAGTCGGTTTCTCGCCGCATCAGCCGCAGCATCGCAACCCAGCCAAGCGCCCAGTCCTGCTCCGGCGACTCTCGGGCCCACTCCTCCGCCTGTCCGATCTGCATGAATGTTTCACACAGGTCATCGAAGAGCGCGCGTCGCACCTCGCAGACCCTGCTCTCGAGTTCGCCGATGTGGTTCGCTGCCGCGCCTGTCAGTCGCTTCTCCGAAGCTGCCCACTCATCGAGACGCTCAAATGCCGTCACCAACGGCTCCGTGATGCTCTGCCACGGGGTGCCGCTGGCGGATAAATCGGACGCCATGCGACGGCGTCGCTCGATTTCCAAATCCTGTTCAAAGACGAAGCCTTCGCTGCCGGTCAGTCTCGGATGCATGGCCGTGAGCACGGTGCGCATGGCGCCGACGCGTCGCATCCGTTCGAAAAACGATCGCGCCGACATCGGATGGAGATGGTACCCGACCGCGTGCGCGAGATACCGCAATTCCAGCCCCCGCTGCGAGAGCCGATACCCCAGTTCGACGTCTTCATACGCCGCATACCGAAATGCTTCGCTGAAAATCTGCCCGAGATCCGCAGTCAGTGCCCGCTTCCACGATACGTTGGACGTATAAAAACGGTCGTACGGTACGCTTTGCCCATCACAAAACGCTCGGTAGTCGAATTGCTGGCCGCCCGCGCCGACAATGTGTTGGAGAAACCAAGCGGAATTCATCTCTGGGTGCCAGTCGACCTTGCCCACGAAAGCGGCTTCCGCTGCCGGGTGGCGGCAGTGCGCATCGCGATGGCGGGCAACCAGGTCGGTCGCCGGGATGATGTCGTCACCCGTGACGAGAAAGATCTCGCCATCTGCTGCTTCCAGCCCGAGATTCCGCGCGGCCCCCGGGCCGGGAGGACCGTCATTCTCCATCACCCGCGCCCGAAGTGCCTTGCCGAATGACGCGACGATGTCACGCACCACCTCTCCGTCGCCGTGATCGTTGACGATGACGATCTCGAACGACTGATCATCCTGGCCCACGTAGCCCGCAAGCGTCTTCGCGAGTTCCGTCGGCCGGTCCTTGGTCGGCACGATGACCGAGAGCGGCAGCGTCGCCGGCCGTCTTCTGCGAGCAGTCTTGGCATCCATTTCGGAATACCAACGGCGCAACGCCTGCACAAGGGACAGCGCGGCATTCTTCCACGTGTATCGTCCGAAAACGTTGGCCCGCGCCACCGCCGCCGTTTCGTCGGCACGCGATGGATTTTGCAGATACGAACGGAGCGACTCCACGAGGGACTCCTCGCGGACCTGGCACCAATACGCTCCTGGGCCAACGAAGTAGTGGTCCGTGTCGTAGCACGTGCCGACGGAAACCTCATCGAATTCAAGCGGCAGAAAGCCTCCTGCGGGTGCATATTCCATCGGGCCGCCAAACGCGGGCATGAGCACCGGCAGCCCTGCGGCCATCGCATCGATAATTTTCATGGCGTATCCCTCCCCCCGGAAGGGAGACACCATGAGGTGCATCTCGCCATACAGTCGAATCAGGTCTTCTTTGCTGAGAAACGTCTCGTGCCAGACCACCTTGGGAAACGCTGGCTGGGCGGCGATCAGGTTGTGGAGGTGTCGGGAGCCCGAGGAGGCACCGTAGTCCTTGATGTGAATTTCGACGGGATCATGCGGCGCATACGCCTTCGCGAGGGCAGGGATCAGGATGTCGGTCCCGTAGCGGTAGAGGTCGTGGGAGTTTGTCACGACCAAGAGCCTGCGGACTGCGGTATCGACCGACGGCTTTCCTGTGGGAAAGAGCGATTCGATCTCTGGGGAATACCCCGGCGCCACCACCGCACACTCGGCGGCCGGAACGCCGAGATCCTGCAGGCTGTCGCTACAAAAAGAGCTCATGGGGAGCTTGCGGACACCGTTCGTGACGAGATTTCGACTCCACATGTCGAGCGGGCGCAGGTCACCCCGAAAGCGATAGTTCGTGACGAACAGCTCCGCGTTCATGTCACCAGAGATCTCTTGCATGAGGAACTGCGGCCAGTAGTGATTCAGCTTGATGTGGTATGTCCGGCAGGGCCGCTCAGTCATCAGCGCTGAAAGACGCGGCCGGAGCCGGCGCTCGATCGTGGGTGAAAGACCGCCTGTGCGTGGAATGCTCACGCGTTGGCCGATGTCCGCGAGCGCGACGGCCAATTCGCCAGCGACCCACGTCAGGGCGCTTCCCTGCGACAGATCGATCGCCAGGTGAATTCCCTCGTCGTCCGACCGCTGCCGAGATGCGACATCGGGGGCGTGTGTCTCAAGCAAATGGTCACCTACAAAGAGCCGGTCGCAATTCCGCTACAGGATAAATGAGTGACGTCCTCCCCGTTTCTTGATCCATCCAGGATGTTAGGTTTTTTACCTTTGACATCACCAGAACGGGTGGGTTGTTCTGATGGGAAAGAAGCACTTCACTGAAGAGCAGATCGCGTTCGCTCTTCGGCAGGCTGAGTCGGGCACATCGGTGGCCGAGATCATTCGGAAGCTCGGGATCAGCGAGCAGACCTTCTACCGCTGGAAGAAGCAGTTCGCAGGTCTCGGCATTGCCGAGTTGCGACGGCTTCGGACCTTGGAGGAAGAGAACCGGAAGCTAAAGCAGTTCGTGGCGGACCTGAGCCTCGACAAGAAGATGCTGCAGGACGTGCTCTCAAAAAAACTTTGAGGCCCGCGGTCAAGCGT